>JAWWPM010000335.1:0-12615 GCA_033854915.1 Nocardioidaceae bacterium | reverse complement strand
CGAGATCACCCAGACCGCCCACCCGCACCAGGGTCACCACAAGAAGAAGAAGCAGTCACAGCCACCGGGCTGAGCCGTTCCCGATCGGACCCGGTGGACGCACAGACGTAGCGCTCGAGGATCGACGACTCGGCGAGCCGCGACAGACCCTCTCGCACGCTGCGGGCCCGCAGCTCGCCGACCCCGTCGACGGCCTGGAGATCGTCGACCCCGGCGGAGAGCAGCTTCTGCAGGGTGTCGAAGTGCTCGACCAGCCGCTCGACCACGGCGGGTGGCAGGCGCGGGACCTTGGCCAGCAACCGGTAGCCGCGCGGAGCGACCGCGCCGTCGAGGTGCTCGCCCAGGCCGAGGGCCCGGGAGGCCGCAGCGGGGTCCACCAGATCGGTGGACGACAGCGCCTCGAGCCTGGCCAGGGTGGCCTCGGCCCCCTTGGAGCGCCGTCCGGACGGGAGGTAGTCGCGGACCACCAGCTCGCGCTCCTGGTCGACGCCGGTGATCAGCTCCTCGAGCTGCAGGGACAGCAGCCGGCCGTCGGTGCCGAGCTCGAGGACGTAGTCCTCGATCTCGCTGGCGATCCGGGTGACCATCTCGAGCCGCTGGGCGACCACGGCGACGTCGCGGACGGTGACGAGGTCCTCGATCTCGAGGGCCGAGAGAGTGGCCGACACCTCGTCGAGGCGGAGCTTGTAGCGCTCCAGGGTGGCCAGGGCCTGGTTGGCCCGCGACAGGATCTGGGCGGAGCCCTCGATCACGTGCCGGGTGCCGCCGACGTAGGCCGCGATGATCTGCATCGACTGCGACACCGAGATGATCGGGATGCCGGTCTGCCGAGCGACCCGGTCGGCGGTGCGGTGGCGGGTGCCGGTCTCGTCGGTGTGGATCGACGGGTCGGGCATCAGGTGCACGGCGGCCCGGGTGATCTTGGTGATGTCGCGGTCGATGATGATCGCGCCGTCCATCTTGGCCAGCTCGCGCAGGCCGGTCGCGGTGAAGGGCACGTCGAGGGTGAAACCGCCGGTGCAGATGGAGTCCACGAGCCGGTCCTGGCCCAGCACGATCAGGGCGCCGGTGCGGCCGCGCAGGATCCGCTCGAGGCCGTCGCGCAGCGCGGTGCCCGGTGCGATCGCCGACAAGGTGGCGCGCAGGCGCAGCATCTCGTCGGTCGGTGCGATGCCAGCCACGGGCGTTCCCCTTTGTGTGCAGTCCACGGCCCAGGCCGTGGGCGTCAGTCTAGGGGGTCGCCCACGGCGCGGGTCCCGCTCTTGGTCAGCCCGAGCAGCCGCAGGGCACCGGCCAGGTCGCCCGTCTCGAGCACGGTCATGCCGTCGACGGTACGACGCTCGGCGGCGGGAGCGCCGCGCACCGAGGAGGTCGGGACGACCGCCACCCGGAAGCCCAGCCGTGCCGCCTCGCTGATGCGTTGCGGCAGGTCGCGCACCTTGCGCACCTCGCCGGCCAGGCTGATCTCGCCCAGCGCCACCACGCCGCGCGGCGGCGAGGCTCCGGTGCCGGCCGAGGCGAGCGCGATCGCGATCGCGAGGTCGCTGGCCGGCTCGGTCAGGCGGGCCCCTCCGACGGTGGAGGCGAAGACGTCCTGGGCATGCAGCGCGATGCCGCAGTGCTGCTGCAGCACCGCCAGCACCATGGCGACCCGCGAGGAGTCCAGGCCCGACGTCGTACGGCGTGGGCGCTCCAGCGAGCTGCGGGTGACCAGGGCCTGCACCTCGGCCAGCATCGGGCGGCGGCCCTCCATGGTGACCGCGACACAGGTGCCGGGCACGCGGTGCTCGTGGTTTTCGACGAACAGGCCGGTGGGGTCGGTGACCGCGGTGATGCCCTCGGAGCCGAGGTCGAAGCAGCCGACCTCGTCGACCGGACCGAAGCGGTTCTTCATCGCCCGGACCATGCGGAACCGGGAGTTGCGGTCGCCCTCGAAGTGGAGCACCACGTCGACGACGTGCTCGAGGACGCGCGGGCCGGCGATCGAGCCGTCCTTGGTGACGTGGCCGACGATGATCGTGGTGATGTTGCGGGTCTTGGCCACCCGGATCAGCGCGGCCGCGACCTCCTTGACCTGGGTGACCCCGCCCGGCACACCGTCGAGGCTGGCGGCGCCGATGGTCTGGATCGAGTCGACCACCAGCACCTCGGGCCGCACCTGCTCGACGTGGGTGAGGATCGCACCGAGGTCGGTCTCGGCCGCGAGGTAGAGCTCGTCGTGCACGCCGCCGGTGCGGTCGGCGCGCAGCCGCACCTGGGAGGCGGACTCCTCGCCGGTGACGTAGAGGGTGCGGCGCTGGTAGCGCGCGGTCTGTGCGGCCACCTCGAGCAGCAGCGTGCTCTTGCCGACCCCGGGCTCGCCGGCCAGCAGGATCGCCGCGCCCGGGACGAGGCCGCCCCCGAGCACGCGGTCGAGCTCGGGCACGCCGCTGCTGCGGAAGGCCGACGACTCGACCGAGACCTGGGCGATCGGCACCGCGGCACTGGTCACCGGGCCGGCCTCGGCGCGCACCGACCGCGGGGCCGCGGACTCGGCCACCGAGCCCCAGGCCTGGCACTCCCCGCAGCGACCCACCCACTTCGATGACCCCCAGCCGCACTCGGAGCACAGGTAGGACGGGCGGGCGGTCTTCGACATGTCCGGAACGCTAGAGGGCCCCGCCGACAGCGGACCGACACCGCGCCGGTGCCCGGCCGGCACCACCGCCCGGCGTCGTCCCCCCGGACGGGTGTGGCCGCGGAGCGGCGGGTGGCGGAAGGTATCCTCAGCCGTTGGATCGATCAAGAGAGGGGTTCAGATGGCCTGGTCAGGGCGGGTCGCGCTGACTCCACCGACCCTCGCCGACGTCGCCGAGCTGGCCGGCGTCTCACGGCAGACCGTCTCCAACGCCGTCAACAACCCCGAGCTCCTGCGCCCCGACACCCTGGCCCGCGTGCAGGACGCGATCGCCGAGCTCGGCTACTCGCCCAACCGGGCCGCCCGCAACCTGCGCACCCGCGCCAGCCACTTGATCGGGATGAAGTTCAACCCCGCGCAGGAGGGCACGGCCAACGCTGCCATGGACCGGTTCGTGCACACTTTGGTGGAGACCACCGGAGAGAACGGCTACCACCTGCTGCTGTTCGCGGGCACCACCGAGGACCCGGTCGGGGGGTACGACGACCTGCTGAGGTCGACCGCCGTCGACGCGTTCATCGTCACCGACACCTATCTGGGCAACCCGCAGGTCGCCTGGCTGACCGACCACCGCGCGCCGTTCGTGGCGTTCGGCCGGCCGTGGGACAACCCCGAGACGAGTCATGCGTGGGTCGACGTGGACGGTGCGGCCGGCACCGAGCTGGCCACCGACCACCTGCTCGACAAGGGCCACACCCGGATCGCCTGGATCGGCTGGCGCAAGGACTCCTTCATCGGCGAGGACCGCCGCGCCGGCTGGACCCGCGCCATGCACGCCCGCAACCTGCCCACCACCGGACTGGCCTCCCGCGTGGAGGACACCGTGACCAGCGGGCGTGAGGCGGCTGCCGTACTCCTCGACGAGGCGCAACCCTCGGCGTTCGTCTGCGCTTCCGACACCCTGGCCATGGGCGTGCTGCACACGCTCGGCGACCGTGGCCTGGCCTGGGGTCCCGACATCGCCGTGGTCGGCTTCGACGACTCCCAGGTGGCGCAGGTCGTCCCCGGCGGGATCACCTCGGTGCGGCAGCCGCTGGAGCAGGTCGCGGTGGAGATCGTGAAGGCCCTCGAGGGCCTCCTCACCACGCCCCCGATCGCCGGGCCGGGCGTCCTGCTGGCCCCCACCCTCGCCGTGCGCGGCAGCTCGGGCTGAGGCCTGTCGGTTTCCCCGCCCAGGCGGGGGAATTGGCGCTGGTAGGGGGCTGCATCCCCCCACAAGTGTCAGGAAACCCCCACAACCCCCCGGGTCAGAAGTCCTTCGACCAGAGGTTGACGGCGTAGTCGACGTTGGTTCCTTCGTGGCCGGCCAGGAGGTCCTCGGCCACCGCTGGGGCGAACTCGATCCGGACCACCGCCTCGAGGTCGGCCCGGCTCTGGAAGCGCCAGTCCACGTCGACGGGGGTACGACGCCAGCCGCGGGCCGACCAGAAGCGCTCGACGGCCACCGGGTCCACACCGGGATACCCCCGCCGGAACCACGCACCGAACGTCGACCGGGTCGCGTCGTTGTCGATCACGAACGCCGTGCCCCCACGTCGTACGACGCGGTCGAGCTCGGCGAGCCCGGGCTCGCAGCCCGGCCCGAAGAAGTAGGCCCACCGGGCATGGACGACGTCGACCGAGGCATCGGGCAGCGGCACGTCCTGGGCGGTGCCCCCCAGCACGCGCACGTTCGGCAGTGACCGGGTACGACGTGTGGCCAGGCGCACCAGCCCGGGGTGCGGCTCGACGCCGTACACCTGTGCCGCCGACGACGCGAACCCGGCCAGGTGGAAGCCGCTGCCACAACCCAGGTCGAGCACGACCCGCCCGCTCCAGTCCGACAGCGACCGCATGGTCGTCTCGAGCCGGCCCTCGCGGTCGACCGCGTGGTTCTCCAGCTCGTAGGTCGCCGGGTGGTCCCAGACGTTGGGACTGCGGATGGTGCCCCGGGGCAGGTCCGCCCCCCTCATCCGCGACTCGCGCTCGGTCGCGGGGCGGTCAGACCCGGACCAGGCCGTGCGGCGTCTGGAACTGCGCGGCGATGATGCCGGGGGTGCCGTGCGGGGCGACCCACTCGACCTTCACGTCCTCCAGCGGAGCCTCGACGGTGTGGCCGAGCCACTCGCTGACCCGCTGCGGGTCACCCGCGATCTCCAGGCAGGCAAGGGAGTACTGCCCGTCGGCGCCCGCGGACGGGTGCAGCTCGTCGGGGCTCTCCCACTCGATGAAGAACGGCAGCTGCGGGTCGGAGATCAGGCCGTTGATGCCGATCTGCTTCCACTTCAGCTCGGTGCCGTCGGGGCGGTGCCGGTTGCCCGGCGCGGCCTCGCGGCCGAGCCGCTTCTCCACCTGGCTGATGTCGTCGACCGCGACGACCCAGCCGAGCCAGCCGCCGCCGGCCGCGGAGCGGGCGCGCACGGCCTGACCGAAAGGCGCCTTGTCGGAGGCCGGGTGGTCGAGCACCTCGACGACCTCGAGGTAGGTGTGGTCCGCCAGCGGGAGCACGCGGTTGCGGGTCCCGAAGCGTGGGTGGACACCACCGTCGACGAACTCCCGCCCGAGCAGCTTGCCGATGCGCTCGGCGGTTCCGGCGAGACCGTCAGGGCCAGCGGCGTAGGAGATGTGGTCCAGGCGCATGTCGGCATTCTGCGCCAACGGTTCCGTCGGATCCGACAGGGGGTCTGGTTTTGTTGACATCAAGACACCACCCCCACGGGGGATCCTGGTCAGGAGCGCGGGTCGGCGGGATGCCGGGCGAGGGGTGTCCGCGCGGCCAGGTGGGCCTCGCAGTGCGTCACCAGCACGTCGTACGCCGGGCGGCCCATGAGCTCGACCAGCTCGGGCTCGTTGGTGACGTAGAGCGGCTCGCGGCCGACGTGTGCCTCGGTGTTGCCCGAGCAGTACCAGTCGAGGTCGTGGCCGCCGGGACCCCAGCCGCGGCGGTCGTACTCGCCGATGGTGACCTCGGAGTACGACGTGTCGTCGGGCCGCTCGACGGTGCGGAACGTGCGCCGGATCGGCAGCTGCCAGCACACGTCCGGCTTGGTCTCCAGCGGGTTGCGGCCCTGCACCAGGGCCAGCGAGTGCAGGGCGCAGCCGGCGCCGGTGGCGAAGTCGGCACGGTTGTGGAACACGCACGCCGACTGCCCGTCGTGCTCGACGACCAGCGTCTTGCGGGCCCCCTCGTCATCGGTCTCGACCCAGTCGGTCTTCCTCACCTTGCGGCTCTCGGGCCGGAACTGCCAGAGCTCCGGCGTGAGCTCCGCGACGTACGACGCGACCCGGCGCTCGTCGTCCTTGTCGGCGAAGTGCGCGCCCAGGGTGCAGCAGCCGGTGTCCGGGGCGTCCTTGTAGATGCCGTGGCAGCCCTGGCCGAAGATGCAGGTGTAGCGGGAGGTCAGCCAGGTCAGGTCGCAGCGGAACACCTGACCGGCGTCAGCCGGGTCGGCGAACTCCACGAAGGCACGGGGAAAGACCAAGTCGACTTCGGGCACCGCGCCAGCCTACGGGCGCCCGGGGTGACGCTAGATTCGACCCATGCGCCTCGGCGTCCTCGACATCGGCTCCAACACCGGCCACCTCCTGGTGGTGGATGCCCACCGCGGTGCGGCACCGCTGCCGGCGTACTCCTACAAGGAGCCGCTGCGCCTCGCCGAGCACCTCGAGGACGGTGAGGTCAGCAAGAGCGGCATCAAGGCGCTGACCAAGTTCGTCGCCGACGCCGTGGTGGTCGCCGAGGACAAGGGCGCCCAAGACATGCTCGGCTTCGCGACCTCGGCGGTGCGCGACGCCGGCAACTGCGACGCCGTGCTGGACCACGTGGCCGACGAGACCGGGGTCCGGATCGCGGTGCTGCCCGGTGAGGACGAGGCCCGGCTCACCTTTCTCGCCGTACGACGCTGGTTCGGCTGGTCCGCCGGGCGGCTGGCGGTCTTCGACATCGGCGGCGGATCGCTGGAGATCGCCGGCGGCTCCGACGAGGAGCCCGACATCGCCTGGTCGCTGCCGATCGGCGCGGCCCGGCTGGCTCGTGACCACTTCCGCGACAGCAACCCCGACGAGAAGGGTCTGCGCGAGCTGCGCAAGAAGATCCGCGCCGACATCGCCCGCGACGCCGGCCACCTGCTGCGCGGCGGACCGCCCGACATGGCGGCCGCCACCTCCAAGACGTTCCGCTCCCTGGCCCGGATCTGCGGCGCCGCGTCCTCCGACGAGGGTCCCCTCGTGGACCGGCAGCTGACCCAGCGCGACCTGCGCAAGTGGATCCCCAAGCTGGTCGACATGTCCGCCGCCGACCTCGCCGACCTGCCCGGCGTCTCGCCGAGCCGCACCCACCAGATCGTGCCCGGCGCGCTCGTGGCCGAGGCAGTGATGGACATCTTCGATCTCGACGCCCTGCAGATCTGTCCCTGGGCCCTGCGCGAGGGCGTCATCCTGGAGCGGCTCGACCAGATCGCGGCGACCTGACGTGGCGCTGATCGCCCTCTCCACCGCCTCGGTCTACCCCGAGTCGAGCGCGCACGCGTTCGCCTACGCCGCCTCCCTCGGGTACGACGCCGTCGAGGTGATGGTCGGCATCGACGCCCTCAGCCAGCAGACCTCCGCGGTCAAGCAGCTCTCCGACCACCACGGGCTGCGGATCTGCGCGATCCACTCGCCCTGCCTGCTCTTCACCCAGCGCGTCTGGGGCACCGACCCCTGGGGCAAGCTCGAACGCTCTGCGGAGATGGCGCACGCCGTCGGTGCCGACGTGGTCGTCGTACACCCGCCGTTCCGGTGGCAGCGCGAGTACGCCGCCGGCTTCGTGAACGGCATCGCCTCGCTCGAGGAGTCGACCGGGATCGCGTTCGCGGTCGAGAACATGTACCCCTGGCGGGCCTCGGCCCGTCGCGGGGTCGAGGTCTACGTGCCCGGCTGGGACCCGTCGGCCGAGAACTACGCCAACACCACGGTCGACCTCTCGCATGCGGCGATCGCCCAGTCGCCGGTGATCGAGATGGCGCAGCGCCTCGGCGGCCGGCTCCGGCACGTGCACCTGACCGATGGCTCCGGCTCGGCCAAGGACGAGCATCTCGTGCCCGGCCGCGGCGGCATGGACGCCGCGGGCTTCCTGCGGCACCTGGCCGGCACAGGCTTCGACGGCCACATCGTGCTGGAGATCAACACCCGGCGGGCGAGCACTCGCGAGGAGCGAGAGGCCGACCTGCGCGAGTCGCTGGAGTTCGCCCGCGAGCACTTCGTGTCGTCGTCATGAGCACACGCGCGGCTCCTCGCGGGCGACGTCCCGGAGCCCCCGACACCCGGGCCGCGATCCTGGCCGCAGCCCGCACGTCGTTCGCCGACAAGGGCTTCGGAGGTACGACGATCCGGGCCGTCGCCTCGGCCGCCGGGGTCGACGCGGCGCTGGTGCACCACTACTTCGGCACCAAGGACGACCTGTTCGTGGCCGCCCTCGAGCTGCCGGTCGACCCACGCGTGGCGATCGCCCCGGCGCTGGCCGGCGGTGCGGAGGGTGCCGGCGAGCGGGTGCTGCGGGTCTTCGTCGGCGTCTGGGACGACCCGGCGAACACACCGGTCTTCGTCGCGCTCGCCCGCACCCTGCTCGACCCGTCGGCCAGCCACCTGATGCGCGACGGGTTCCTGCCGGTGGTGCTGCAGCCGGTCGGCCGTGCCCTCGGCCTGGACCGGCCCGAGCTGCGGATGTCGCTGGTGGCCAGCCAGGTGCTGGGCATCATCCTGAGTCGCTACGTCCTGGAGCTCGAGCCGGTGGCCTCGATGCCGGCCGAGACCCTCGTGGCGTCGTACGCCCCGACCATCCAGCGCTACCTCACCGGCGAGCTCCCCTGAACCGGTGACCTTCGGCCCGTTGACCTGGTGGCGCGACGGCGCCATAATTCATCACATGATGAATAACGCGGTGGAGTTCCGCGCGCTGGTCGTGGACCGCGGCGGTCGGCGGGTGCTGGACGGGCTCGACCTCACCATCGAGCGAGGCACGGTCACCGGCCTGCTCGGTCCCAGCGGTTGCGGCAAGAGCACCCTGATGCGGTCGCTGGTCGGGGTCCAGGAGCTGACCTCGGGCAGCGTGACGATCGACGGGATCGAGGCCGGCAGCAAGGCGCTGCGCGACCGGATCGGCTACGTCACCCAGGCGCCGAGCGTGTACGCCGACCTGACCGTCCGCGAGAACCTCTCGTTCTTCGCCCGGGTCCTCGGCGCGGAGCCCGGCGCGGTCGCGAAGGCCATCGACCGCGTGGACCTCGCCGACCATGCCGACCAGGTGGTCGGGCGGCTCAGCGGTGGCCAGCTGTCCCGGGCCAGCCTGGCGGTGGCGCTGCTCGGCACCCCCGACGTGCTGGTGCTCGACGAGCCCACCGTCGGCCTCGACCCGGTGCTGCGTCGCGAGCTCTGGACGCTGTTCCACGGCCTCGCCGACGACGGCGCCGCGGTCTTCGTGTCCAGCCATGTGATGGACGAGGCCGAGCGCTGCGACCGGCTGCTGCTGATGCGGCAGGGCCGGATCATCGCCGACGACGCCCCCGACCAGATCCTGGCCACCACCCACACCGACGACATGGAGAGCGCGTTCCTGGCTCTGGTGGACGCCGCAGCTGAAGGGAGCACGCGATGAACCCCCGGATCCTCTTGGCCGTCACCGCGCGGGTGCTCACCCAGCTGCGCCGCGACCGTCGTACGGCGGCCATGCTGCTGGTCCTGCCGTGCGTCCTGATCACCTTGCTGTGGTGGATGTTCCGCGACATGCCGGGCTCGCTGTTCGACCGGTTCGGCCCGGGGCTGCTGGCGATCTTCCCGTTCATCGTGATGTTCCTGGTGACGTCGGTGACGACGCTCCGTGAGCGCAGCTCGGGCACCCTCGAGCGGCTGCTCGCGATGCCGATGGGCAAGTTCGACTTCCTCGGTGGCTACGCGCTCGCCTTCGGTCTGGTCGCGACCGTGCAGGCCGCGCTCGCGGTGACGCTGAGCACCGGGCCGCTCGGGCTCCACGTGGCCGGCCACGTGTGGCTGCTCGGTCTCGTTGCGGTCGCCGACGCCGTGCTCGGTACGGCGCTCGGGCTGTTCGTCAGCGCGTTCGCGCAGACCGAGTTCCAGGCCGTCCAGTTCATGCCGCTGTTCGTGATCCCGCAGATCCTGCTGTGCGGGCTCTTCGTGCCCCGGGCGGTGCTGCCCGACGTGCTCCACGCGGTCAGCGACGTGCTGCCGCTGTCATACGCGACCGACGCGATGCAGGGCCTGGTCACCAGCACCTCCACCGGTGACGTGTGGCGCGACCTCGCCATCGTCACCGGCTTCGCCCTCGCGGCCCTGGCCGGCGGCGCGGCGACCCTGCGCCGTCGTACTCCCTGACGAACGGCGTAGCCTTTCGGACATGTCGTTGCTCCGCCAACCGCTGCTCCTGCTCGCCCGGAGCGAACAGATCAAGAGACTCGTCTCGACCATGCCGGTCTCGGCGGGCATCGTCCGCGGCTACGTGCCCGGTGAGGACACAGACGACGCCGTCGAGGCCACCGCCGAGCTCGTCGACGACCACCTGCGGGTGTCGCTGGACTACCTCGGTGAGGACACTCTCGACGCCGACCAGGCCGACGCCACCGTGCAGGCCTACCTCGACCTGATGACGGCCCTGGCCGCGCGCGGCCTGACCCGGCACGCCGAGGTCTCGGTGAAGCTGTCGGCGATCGGGCAGGCGCTGCCGCAGTACGGCCACAAGATCGCGCTGGAGAACGCCCGCACCATCTGCCGCGCCGCCCGCAACGCCGGCACCACGGTCACCATCGACATGGAGGACCACACCACCACCGACGCCACGCTGGCGACGCTGCGCGAGCTGCGCAAGGACTTCCCCGAGACCGGGGCCGTCCTCCAGGCCTACCTGCACCGCACCGAGTCCGACTGCCGGGCGCTGTCCTACGAAGGCTCGCGGGTGCGGCTCTGCAAGGGGGCGTACGACGAGCCCGACGAGGTCGCCTTCCAGAGCCGCCTCGACGTCGACAAGTCCTACGTGCGCTGCCTGAAGGTGCTGCTCGCGGGGCAGGGCTACCCGATGATCGCCACGCACGACCCGAGGATGATCCGGATCGCGTCGTCGCTGGCCAGCCGCTACGGTCGCGAGGCCGCGAGCTATGAGTTCCAGATGCTCTACGGCATCCGGCCCGACGAGCAGCTGCGCCTGGCCGAGGCCGGCGAGACGATGCGCGTCTACGTGCCCTACGGCACCGAGTGGTACGGCTACCTCATGAGACGCCTGGCTGAGCGACCGCAGAACCTGACATTCTTCGTCAGGTCCCTCATCAGCAAGAAGTAGCAGCAAAGGCCGGAGCCATGTCCTCGTCGTCGCAGGTCACCGCGATCCTCGGCGCGGGCGTGATGGGCGAAGCGCTGCTGTCGGGGATGCTCCGCGCCGGGCGTCCGGTCGAGTCCCTGCTGGTGGGGGAGAAGCGCCCCGAGCGGGCCCGTGAGCTCATCGACCGCTACTCGGTCTCGGTGGTCTCCAACCTCGACGCCACCAAGCTGGCCGAGACCCTGGTGCTGGTCGTGAAGCCGCAGGACATGGGCGGCCTGCTCGCCGAGATCGGCCCCGAGGTCCGCCCCGGCCAGCTGGTCGTGTCGATGGCGGCCGGCATCACCACGGCGTTCCTCGAGTCCCGCCTGCCCGAAGGCACGGCCGTCGTACGCGTCATGCCCAACACCCCGGCCCTGGTCGACGAGGGCATGGCCGCGATCGCCGCCGGCTCGCACTGCGACGACGACCACCTGGCCGTCGTCGAGGAGCTGCTCGCCTCGACCGGTCGGGTGCTGCGCATCGCCGAGCGCCAGATGGACGCGGTCACCGCGGTCTCCGGCACGGGTCCGGCCTACATCTTCTTCGTGGTCGAGGCGATGATCGAGGCCGGCGTCCACCTCGGCCTGCCCCGCGCGACCGCCACCGACCTCGTCGTCCAGACCGTGGTCGGCTCGGCCAAGATGCTGCGCGAGACCGGTGCCCACCCCGTCGTCCTGCGCGAGCAGGTCACCTCGCCGGCCGGCACCACCGCCGCCGCGCTCCGCGAGCTCGAGATCCACAAGGTCCGGGCCGCCTTCCTGGCCGCGCTCGAGGCCGCCCGCGACCGCTCGGCCGAGCTCGCTGAAGGTTCCTGAGGTCGGGAACCGCACCACATCGGCGTCCGTCGGCGTTCCTTGGGGCGAGGAGGGGCGATCCACACCCCCTGACCGCCACACAGATCACACGCGTCCCACCGCGGGGCCACTCCCTGCACTTCTCAGGGGTTGCAACGGCCGAGAAGTGCAGGGATCCCCGGCGAGCCGGGTATCCCGACAAGACCCCTCACAACCCCATGGCGGAGGAGGCGGACGCGAGCACGGGGGCGGTGACGTCGCGGCACCGGGCGGAGCCGGCGGCGAAGACCGCGGCGACGTAGGCGGGGTCGGTGGCCAGCTCGTCGTACGCCTTCTGCAGCGGCTCGAGCACCGCCACGACGGCCTCGGTGACCGCCGACTTCAGGGCGCCGTACGTCGTCACACCGGAGGCCGACCCCCCGCAGGCGACCAGGATGTCGAGCAGGTTGGTCACCCCGGGCTTGTCGGCAGCCGCGCGTACGGCGTCCTGGCCGGTGTCGGAGTCGGTCACCGCGCGCGCGACCTTCCGGCGTACGACGTCGGGTGGGTCGAGCAGCCGGATCACTCCCGCGTCGGCCACCGCGGACTTCGACATCTTCGACCCCGGCGACTGCAGGTCCATCACCCGCGCCCCGGCTGCGGGCAGGGTCACCTCCGGCACCGTGAACACCCGCCCGTAGGTCGAGTTGAAGCGGATCGCCAGGTCGCGGGTGAGCTCGACGTGCTGCCGCTGGTCGTCGCCGACCGGCACCGACGACGGGCGGTACAGCAGGATGTCGGCGGCCATCAGCACCGGGTAGGTGTAGAGCGAGGCGCGGGTC
>JAWWPM010000334.1:0-4197 GCA_033854915.1 Nocardioidaceae bacterium | reverse complement strand
TCGCCCTGGCCTGGCTCACCCGCAACCCCCAGCTCCTCGACACCGGATAGCTCGCTCAGGAAGCGCGGCGGGCGCGTTCGTCGCTGACCCAGAGGCCGATCAGGCCGCGGAAGTGGGCCAGGAACTGCTCCTGCTCCTGCGTCGGGTACGTCGCCTGCACCGTCTCGACGAGCAGCCGGTCGAAGTCGGCGCCGGCCACCCACTGGGCCACCAGCTCGGGGAGGTGACCGAGGTGGGTGTCGCACCACGCGGCGTACCGGTCGGACTCGAAGCGCGCGTCGGCGAGGGCGAGGTAGGCATCGAGCTTCTCGTCGTAGGACCGGTCGGAGTCGGCGATCTCGAAGTAGCGGCCCGTCTCGAGGTCGACGTCGGCGCGGCGACCGGTGACCAGGCAGTACGTCGCCCAGCGCACCAGCGCCGTGATCGCCCAGGGGAAGTAGTAGTGGAGGCTGGTGACCGAGATGTCGGGGCAGGCGTTGGCGTAGTCGATCGGGTAGACCTCGTCGCCGGCGACCAGCATCTCCGCGGAGTTGAACTCCCAGCCGAAGAACGCGTTCACGATCCGCGAAATCGCGGCGGCCTGGTGGCCGGCCGACGGCGTCAGGAAGTCGTGGCTGACGGCGTACCGGTTGTGCATCGGTTGCTCGGGCCGGAAGTCCATCACCATCGTCTCGGGCCCGATCGACAGCGCCCGGGCGAAGTGCTCGTAGTCGACGGTCGCCTGCAGGTGCATCAGCATCTCGCCGGACTCGTCGTACGCCCGGTGCAGGTCGTCGGGGTTCTCGATCCGGGAGACACCGCGCCAGCCGCCGCCGTCGAACGGCTTCATGTAGAGCGGGTAGCCGAGCTCGGCGGCGAGCAGGTCGAGGTCGAAGGGGCGGTTGTACGTCGCGCTGGTGTAGGTCCAGCGATGGTTGTCGATGGGGTTCTTGTAGGGCACCAGGATCGTCTTGGGCACCTTGAGACCGAGCCGGAGCATCGCGCAGTACGCCGCGTGCTTCTCGTAGGACTGGAACGTGAAGGGGCTGTTGAGCAGGTAGGTGCCGTCGACCAGCGAGGCCTTCTTCAGCCACTCGCGAGGGTGGAAGTACCAGTGCGCGAGCCGGTCGATCACCAGCCCGGTCCGGACCGGGTCGGTGAGGTCGAACGGCTCGATGGTCAGCCGCTCGGTCGCGATCTGATGCGTCGTACCCCCCACGTCGAGGGGGCCGACGAAGCGCAGGATCTGCTCGAACGCCTGCGGCCAGTCCTCCTCCGCCCCGAGCAGGAGTCCGATCAGGTGGTCCTTCGTGCCCATGGCAGGACCCTAGCCAGTGTGGGCCGTCCTGTCCGCCGCCGCTATGTGCGCACGCACGCAACTGCTAGGGTCGCGCCATGGTCACGCCCCGCAGGAAGCTCGCCGGCGACGCCTGGGGGGCCCTGCTCCAGGTCCACGCCGCACTCGTGCCCGCGCTCGACCGCGAGCTGCGCCGGCGTACCGGGCTCACGCTCGCGTGGTACGACGTGCTGCTCGAGCTGCGCAGCGCCACCGACCACCGCCTCACCATGAGCGAGCTCGGCGACCGCGTGGTGCTGAGCCGCAGCCGCGTCAGCCGCGTCGTCGACGAGCTGGTCGGCCAGGGGCTGGTGGCCCGCGCGGCCAACCCGGCCGACGCCCGTTCGGCGTACGCCGTGCTGAGCGCAGCGGGCGAGCAGCGGTTCCTCGAGGCAGCGCCGATCTACGTGAGCGGCATCGAGAGCGGCTTCGCCGCCGGGCTTTCGGAGACCGAGCTGCGCACGATCACGGCCGCCCTCGAGCGCGTCCGCGAGCGGCTGGGCTGACTCAGCAGAAGCGAGCCAGGTGGTGGGCGATCTGCTTGCGCCACCACGGCCAGTCGTGCGAGACGTCGTGGCCCCACACGTCGAGGTCGTGGGAGATCTGCTTCTCGCCGAGCAAGTGGCCCATCCGCCGCGCGCTCGGCAGCGAGCCGGTCGGATGCGTCTCCCAGGCGCCCTGCCCGACGGTCAGCACCACGTGCAGCCGGGACCGCAGCCAGTCGAGGTGGTCAGCGTAGAGGTGTGGCACGTAGTCGCTCGGGTTGGTGAAGTACGCCGCGTCCCCGCGCGTGCCCCAGCCGTGCCAGGTCGACGGGTCGTAGTTGCCCGACTGGCAGATCGCCACCGGGAACAGGTCGGCGCGCTGGAGCGCCAGCTGCAGCGCGTGGTAGGCGCCCATCGAGCAACCGGTCACGATGGCGTCGCCCGCGCCCGGACTGTCACCGGCGACGTACGACGCCACCTGGTCGGTGACCCACGACTGGTAGGCCTGGTGCCGCCGGGCTCGCTCCTCGATCGGGAGGCTGCGGTCCGACCAGCTGGCGTGGTCGAAGGAGTCGACGCAGTAGAGCTTCACCCGGCCGGCGTCGACCAGCGGCGCGACCGCGTCGACCATGCCGTTGCTCGCGTAGTCCCACGCCCGTCCCTGCTCACTGGGGAACACGATCACCGGCCGCCCGAAGTGGCCGTAGCGGATCACGGTGCCAGGACGGTCGAGGCCGGGAGCGTCGAGCTCCAGCTGTTCGCGGTGCATCAGCTCCAGACTCTCAGAAGGAGGTCGGTCAGGTAGGGGTCGAGGGTGTCGCGCCAGCAGGTCCAGGTGTGACCATCGCGCACCTCGCGCCAGCCCGTCTCGACGCCGACCCGGGCCAGCTGGTCGCGCATCGCGCAGTTGTTGGCGTAGTTCTCCTCCGCGGTGCCGCACACCAGGGTCGTCACCGGTGCCCCGGGAGCCGCCTGCTCGGCGGCGTGCACCGTCGCCACGAACCCCGTGACCGCCGGCCAGAACTCGAAGCCGGACTCCTGCGCGTCGAGCTCCTGGGTGAAGTAGGAGCCGCTCTGCAGGAACAGCCCGGCGAAGGTCCCGGGGTTGGTCCACGCGGCGTGCAGCGCGGCGAGCGCGCCCAGGCTCTGCCCCATCAGCACCGGCCGGCCCTCGATCTCGACGGTGGCGTGCAGCTCGGGGACCAACCGCGTGCGCAGCGCCCGCGCATACCTCGGGTTGGCGGCGTACCGCTTGTTGCGCGGGCCGGGCGCCACCAGCGCGACCCGCATCCGCGGGAGGCGTCGCGCGCCGACCAGGGCGCCGACGTACGACGTGAGCCCGCCGAAGGCGTCCATCTCCGGGCCGTCATGACTGACCAGCAGGGGCAGCGGTTCCGACGAAGGCGCATCGGCCGGCGACCAGATCTCGGCGTCGATCCGGCCGGCTGCGCTGCGCGAGATCCGCACCGGCTCGCGCACGGACTCGATCGGCTCGAGGGCGAGCCACGCCGGCTCGCGGTAGGACGGCAGGGGGAGCCACGAGTGCTCGCCGAACGGTCCGGGTACGACGCGCGGGTTCCCCACGTCGGGACGCAGCACACCGTCGATGTCGAGGAGGTACTCGAGGCGGTCCACCGGCGGCGTCAGCCGCACCTCCCAGCCTCCCTCGACCTTCGCCATCGTCGTCTCGCCGAGGTCGACGTGGGACCAGACGCCCACGCGATCCGCGTGGTGCTCCGGGTCGGCGTACCGCACGACGACGTCCTCGCCGTCCACGCTCGTCACGAACTCCTCGGGCACCCGGTGACGCTATCGGGCACGTGGCCTAGGGACACACATTGGTTCCCGATCGGGCCGATCCGTGGGCGAAGAATCCGCTTGCGACACTGGAAGTGTTCATCTCGCTGATCGGCGGCTTGATGATCCTGGGCCTGGTCGCGTTGGTCGCCGACACGCTCACGGGGAGCGGGTCAGGGTTCGGTTTCGGCGACTCTCTCGTGTGCGTGGACACGCCGTACGGCGCGCTCGTCTCCCACAGCGGCGCCGGCGTCAGCGGCGCTCACGTCGCCAACCTGGCGCCGGACGTCTTCGCGAACCAGTCGCAGTTCCACGTGTGCACTTCTCGTGGACCGTCATCGTCGCCGCCTTCGGACTGCAGGCCATGGCCCGGGTGATGGCGATGACCGTGCCCATGCGCGAGGAGATCGACGCCACCGTATGAAGCGCCGCACCCGCGAGACATCGCTGCCGCCACCGGTGCCTGACGTCGACGACCTGCTCGCGGTGGAGGTCAATCTCGACATGGTCCTGGCCGACCGGGGGTTGACCCTGACCGAGCTCGCCGTGCGCGCGGGCGTCACCGTGGTCAACCTGTCCGTGCTCAAGAACGGCCGGGCG
>JAWWPM010000333.1:0-6864 GCA_033854915.1 Nocardioidaceae bacterium | reverse complement strand
TACGACGCGGTCGAGATCATGGGCTCGGAGGGTTACCTGATCAACCAGATGCTCGCCGCCCGCACCAACGACCGCGATGACGCCTGGGGCGGCAGCGCGGCGAAGCGGATGCGCTTCCCGGTCGAGGTCGTCCGCCGGACCCGCGAGGCCGTGGGCGACGGCTTCCCGATCGTCTACCGGATCTCCCTGCTCGACCTGGTCGAGGGCGGGCAGACGTGGGACGAGGTGGTCGACCTGGCACACGCCCTCGAGGAGGCCGGCGTCACGGCCTTCAACACCGGCATCGGCTGGCACGAGGCCCGGGTGCCGACGATCATCACCCAGGTGCCTCGCGGCGCCTGGCGCTCGGCGACCGCCCGGCTCAAGGCCGAGGTGAGGGTGCCGGTCTGCGCCTCCAACCGGATCAACACCCCCGACCTGGCCGAGGAGATCCTCGCCTCGGGCGAGGCCGACCTGGTCTCGATGGCCCGGCCCCTGCTCGCCGACCCGGACTTCGTGGCCAAGGCCGCGGCCGGGCGCGCCGACGAGATCAACACCTGCATCGCCTGCAACCAGGCCTGCCTGGACCACGTCTTCGCCAACCGCAGGGCCTCGTGCCTGGTCAACCCGCGGGCGTGCCGGGAGACCGACCTGGTGCTGCTGCCGATCGGTGGTCTCGACCCCGCTCGAGCATCGAGGAGTCTCGCGGTGGTCGGGGCAGGGCCGGCCGGGCTGGCGGCCGCGGCGAGTGCCGCCGAGCGTGGCTTCGCGGTCACCCTGTTCGACCGGGCACCCGAGATCGGCGGGCAGTTCCGGCTCGCCATGCGGGTCCCCGGGAAGGAGGAGTTCGCGGAGACCCTGCGCTACTTCACCCGCCGCCTCGAGGTGCTGGGCGCGGAGGTCCGCCTCGGTGAGGCACCCACGGTGGCCGTTCTCGCGTCGTACGACGAGGTGATCGTGGCCACCGGGGTCACCCCCCGCATCCCCGACCTCGAGGGCGTCGACCACCCGATGGTGGTCACCTATGCGGACGTGCTCGCCGGGCGCGTCGTGCCAGGCCGGAGGGTCGCGGTCGTGGGCGCCGGGGGCATCGGCGTCGACATCAGCGTGTTCCTGACCCACGAGCCCGGCGAGACGCTGGAGGAGTGGAACGCCCACTGGGGTGTGGGCGACCCCGCGCTGCACGCCGGCGGTCTCACCGAGCCCAAGCCGCGGGCGGCGGCCCGCGAGGTCACGCTGGTGCAGCGCAAGACCACCCCGATCGGCATCGGCCTGGGCAAGACCAGTGGCTGGGCGCACCGGGCGGTGCTCAAGCAGTCGGGAGTTCGCCAGGTCAGCGGGGCGTCGTACGACCGGGTCGACGACGCCGGACTGCACCTGAGCGTCGACGGCGAGCCGATGCTGCTCGAGGTGGACCACGTGGTGCTCTGCGCCGGGCAGGAGTCCGTGCGTGGCCTGTACGACGAGCTGGTCGCGGGCGGTGCCTCCGCGCACCTGATCGGCGGCGCCGACGTGGCCGCGGAGCTCGACGCGAAGCGCGCCATCGAGCAGGGCACCCGGGTGGCCGCCGGGCTACGCGGCTGACCGGATCGGGCCCGCCCTCTCTAGACTCGCCCGCATGCGGATCACCGTCATCGGCTGCGGCTACCTCGGCTCGACCCACGCGGCGGCGATGGCCGAGCTCGGCCACGAGGTGCTCGGCATGGAGACCGACCCCGCCAAGCGCGCCTCGCTCGCGGCCGGTGAGGTGCCGATGTTCGAGCCAGGCCTCGGCGACCTGCTGTCGCGGCACGTGGCCAGCGGCCGGTTGCGGTTCACCGACTCCTACGAGGAGGTCGCGGCGTTCGGCGACCTCCACTTCGTCTGCGTGGGCACCCCGCAGCGCCGCGAGAGCCTCGCCGCCGACGTCAGCCAGGTCGAGACCGCGATCACCCGGCTGGCGCCCCACCTCGCGCGTCCGTGCGTCGTGATCGGCAAGTCGACCGTGCCGGTCGGGACCGCCGAGCGCATGTCCGGGCTGCTCAGCGAGCTGTCGCCGGCCGGCTCCGACGCGCTGCTCGCCTGGAACCCGGAGTTCCTGCGCGAGGGCTACGCCGTCGAGGACTCGATGCGCCCCGACCGGATCGTGCTCGGGGTCGCCGACGAGCGGGCCGAGAAGACCCTGCGCGACTTCTACGCCACCGTGATCGACGCCGGCACCCCGGTGGTGGTCACCGACTACGCGACCGCCGAGCTCGTCAAGGTCGCCGCGAACGCCTTCCTGGCCACCAAGATCTCCTTCATCAACGCGATGGCCGAGGTGTGCGAGGTGACCGGCGCCGACGTCGTCGACCTCGCCGACGCGATCGGGTACGACGTCCGGATCGGCCGTCGCTTCCTCCAGGCCGGCATCGGCTTCGGCGGTGGCTGCCTGCCCAAGGACATCCGGGCGTTCGTGCACCGGGCCGGGGAGCTCGGCGTCGAGGACGCGATGACGTTCCTGCGCCAGGTGGACGACATCAACCAGCGGCAGCGCGAGCGCGCGGTCGGCATCGTGGCCGGGATGGTCGGCAACCTCGCCGGCGCGCGGATCGGAGTGTGGGGCGCGGCCTTCAAGCCCGACAGCGACGACGTCCGCGACTCCCCCGCGCTGTGGATCGCCGGACAGCTCCACCTCCGTGGCGCCCGGGTCAGCATCTACGACCCGCGGGCCAACGGCACCGCCGCGATCGCCTTCCCGACCCTGTCGTACGCCGACTCCGCCATCGAGGCGTGCCGCGACGCCGACGTCGTACTCCACCTGACCGAGTGGCCGGAGTTCCGCGACCTCTCGCCGTCCGACCTCGCCCAGGTGGTGAGCCGACCACAGCTCTTCGACGGCCGCAACGTGCTCGACCACGACGCCTGGCGCTCGGCGGGCTGGACCGTGCGCGGGCTCGGGCGTCGCTGACTGCCCAAGGCTCCCTAGACTGCCCGCCATGTCCATCGACATCCCCCTCCCGCCCCCGCGCCTGCGGATGGGCGGCGCCCACTTCGCCTCCGACGAGGACTTCGTCGCCGGCGGCGTCCGCGACGTCCGGCTCCTGGCCGAGGTGGCCGGGCTCGAGCGCGACTCGCGCCTGCTCGACTGGGGTTGTGGCGCGGGCCGGCTCGCGATCGGCGTCAAGCAGGAGTGGGGACACGTCGCGGACTATCACGGCGTCGACGTGCAGAAGAAGCTGATCCGTTGGGCCAAGAACCACCTGGCCGACGACCACACGAGGTTCACGCTGGTCGACCAGCACAACGACCGCTACAACCCGGAGGGCAAGACCAAGCGGCGGATCCCCGCCGAACCGGAGAGCGTCGACGTCCTCTACTCCTACTCGGTCTTCTCCCACATGCTCACCGACGACGTCGCCGGCTATGCGCAGGTGATGGCGCGCCTGCTCGCACCGGACGGCCGGATCTGGCTGACCGCGTTCGTCGAGGACGGCGTACCCGACTGCGTGGAGAACCCCCAGGACTACCTCAAGCTCGACTGGCGCGGGCCCTTGCACTGCGTGCGCTTCGGCCGCGAGTTCTTCGAGTCGCTGATGACCGCGGCCGGCCTCCGGGTCGACCGCTTCGAGCACGGTCAGGAGACCGACGGGCAGTCGATGTACGTGCTGGCTCTCGCCTGAGCGAGCAGGCCGTCGCGTCTCATCGACCCTTGCGCCGTGTCACCGACCCTTCAGCTTTCATCCCACCCGTACGAACGGGGTGTCCAGACCGCCCAAGAGTCGGTTACACGGGCTCGAAGGAGGTCCCGAGGTCGAGTCAGTTGTCGGGCGGCTGGGCCTTGATCGTCTCGGCGTACCAGTCGAAGGAGCGCTTGGGCGTGCGTTCGAGGGTCTCGCGGTCGACATGTACGAGCCCGAAGCGCTGGGTGTATCCCTCGGCCCACTCGAAGTCGTCCAGGAGCGACCGGGTGTAGTAGCCGCGCACGTCGACACCGGCCCGGACCGCGGTGGCGACGGCCCGGAGATGGGCGTCGAGGTAGTCGAGCCGGGCAGCGTCGTCGACGACGTCGGCGGCGTCCGCGGCCGTCCCGTAGGAACAGCCGGACTCGGTGACCATGATCGGAGGCAGGGCGGCTCGGTAGCGGGCGCGGAGGGTGATCAGCCACTCCCGCAGGGCATCCGGGACGACCGGCCAGTCGGAGTCGGTGGTCGGGTAGCCCACCAGCTCACGCTCCTCGAACGGCATCGGGGCGTCCTCGCGGGAGGCAGCGATGCGGATCGGGTTGTAGTAGTTGACGCCGTAGAAGTCGAGCGGCTGGCGGATCGTGGCCATGTCGCCGGCCTGGATCACGTCCTCGAGCAGGGGCGCCAGGTCGGCCGGGTAGCGGCCGAAGAGCATCGGCTCGGAGAACATCCCGTTCCACATCGCGTCGAAGAGCTTCGAGGCGCCCACGTCGGCCTCGTCGTCGCTGGCCGGCCAGATCGGCGCATGGTTGTTGGCGCAGCCGATGCTGCCGGCACCGACGGCCCGCAGCGCGATCGCGGCGCGGCCGTGCGCCAGCAGGAGGTGATGGGCGACCGGGAGCGCGTCGAAGAGGAGCTCGCGGCCGGGTGCGTGCGTGCCGCTCCCGTAGCCGAGCATGGTCACGACGTTCGGCTCGTTGACCGGGATCCAGTGCTCGACCCGGTCCCAGAGCCGCTCGCCGACCAGCGCGGCGTACTCCGCGAAACGCTCGACCGTGTCGCGGTTGAGCCAGCCGCCCTCGTCCTCCAGCGCCTGCGGGAGGTCCCAGTGGTAGAGCGTGGCCATCGGCTGGATGCCGCGCTCGAGCAAGCCGTCGACCAGGCGCTCGTAGAAGTCGAGCCCGTCCGCGTTGACGTGTCCGGAGCCGGTGGCCTGGATGCGGGGCCACGCGATCGAGAACCGGTAGCCACCGATGCCGAGTCGCTCCATCAGGTCGAGGTCCTCGTCGAGGCGGTGGTAGTGGTCGCACGCCACGTCACCGTTCGAGCCGTCAACGATCCGCCCGGCCTGGTGGGTGAACGTGTCCCAGATGCTGGACCCCTTGCCGTCCTCGGTGGCCGCCCCCTCGATCTGGTACGACGCAGTGCTGGCACCGAACCGGAAGCCCGGTGGAAGCATTGGGTGACCCACGGGGATCATTGTGTCGGTGAGCGTCGTCGTTCGTCGTGCTTTGGCCCGGTTCCTGACTCGTGAGGCAGGCCGCCAGACCCGCCACTCCTTCTCGTTCGGATCGTCCTACGATCCCGACCGCCTCTCCTTCGGCCCGCTGGTCGCGTTGAACGACGACCTCCTGGGCCGGGACGCGGGCTACCCCGAGCACGAGCACTCCGACCTGGTCATCGTCACCTGGGTGGTCACCGGCTGCCTGGAGCACACCGACCCGTCCGGTACGACGCGGCTGCCTGCCGGCCAGCTCGCGGTCACCGCCACCGGCAGCGGCACCACTCACAGCGAACGCGCTGCCGGCGAGGTCACCAGGTTCGTGCAGATGTGGCTGACCCCGGACGCCTCCGGCGGCAACCCGCGCCGCGAGGTCGGCACGCCCGACCTGACCCGGCAGGGCTGGGTGACCGTCGCGGGCGACGGCGCCCTGGCGCTCGGCATCGCCGGTGCCCGGCTGGAGATCGCCGACCTCGACGCCGGCGAGACGGTCCCGCTCCCCGACGCGCCACGCGTCTACGTCTTCGTGGTGAGCGGGGCGCTGATCCGCTCCAGCCTGGCCGAGCCCCTCGCGACCGGCGACGCGTTCGAGATCACCGACGACGCCGACGCCGACGCAGGTCGAGCCCGTGGGGACCTCAGCGTCACCGCGGCCGTGCCCACCCAGCTCCTGGCCTGGTCGTTCGCGGGCTGAGCTCAGCCGACCAGCACGCCCGGGTTGAGGATCCCTTCGGGATCGAGGGTGTCCTTGACCGCGCGCAGCACCGAGAGCCCCACCGGCCCGATCTCGGACTCCAGCCACGGCAGGTGGTCGGTCCCGACCGCGTGGTGGTGGGTGATCGTGGCACCGGCCGCGACGATCGCGTCCATGGCCGCCCGCTTCGCTCCGAGCCACTTGCCGAGCGGGTCGTCACCCTCGCTCGCGGCCACCGTGAAGTAGAGGGAGGCCCCGGTCTCGTAGACGTGGGAGACGTGGCAGAGCACCATCGCCGGCTCGCCCAGGGCCGTGGTCAGGGCGTCCGAGACGGCGTCGTACACCTCTCGCAGTTGCGACCAGAAGGTCGCCGTCTCCAGCGTCTCCACCAGGACACCGACATCGAGCATCGAGTCGCGGAGGTACGGCGCGTCGAAGCGGCCGGCGGCCCAGGCCCGGCCCGGTTCCTCGCCTGCGGAGGTGCCGCCGAGGTCGGTGAGCAGCGCCGTGACCGCCGTACGACGTGCGGCGACGGCCTCGGGCGCACCCTCGAAGCCGGCGATCATCAGGCTCCCCCCCGCGGCAGAGCCGCCGATCGAGTCGGGGTCGGCCAGGTTGAGCGCGGTCTCGGCCTCGTCGGAGAGGCGCACCACGGTCGGCAGCAGCTGTGCCTGCGCGAGGACCCGCATCGCTTCGACGCCGGCGTCGAACGACGGCCAGCGCCAGCCCTCGTGCACGACCGTCTCAGGGCGCGGTCGCACCCGTACGGTGACCGACGTGATCACCCCGAAGGCACCCTCGGAGCCGAGGAACAGTTGGCGCAGGTCGGGTCCGGCCGCGCTGGCCGGGGCGTGGCCGAGCTCGATCGGCCCGCTCGGCGTCGCGACGGTCAGGCCGGTGACCAGCGCGTCGAAGCGCCCGTACCCGGCCGACGACTGACCGCTGGAGCGCGTGGCCGCGAAGCCGCCGATGGTCGCGTACTCGAACGACTGCGGGTAGTGCCCCAGCGTGAGCCCCTGCTCGCCCAGCAGCGCCTCGGCCTCGGG
>JAWWPM010000332.1:0-5968 GCA_033854915.1 Nocardioidaceae bacterium | reverse complement strand
CCGGGATTTGACCGTCCTGCTGGGCCGCGCTGGGTGAACCCTGCTGGAACGGGGCCACCGCCGACGGCGAGTAGGCCGGAGACCCGCCGATCCCGGTCGGCTGCACGATGACCCGTGTGGCAGAGATGGTGGTCCCGCTGGTCGTCCCGAGTACGAGGGCAGTTTCGCCGTTCGTGACCGACGTCGAGGTAGCCGCGCGCGTGCCCTTCTGGTACGTCGTCGAAGAGGCCTGGTTGACCGTCACCTCCTGACCCGCTGATGTCGACAGAGTGAAGCCCGACGTGGAGACGCTGCTGACCTTGCCGGAGGAACCTCCCGAGGCGGGGCCAGACCGCGCGTTGGAGCCCGACGCGCCGGGGCCGCCGCTGCCGGGGAGGTGCGGGCCCGTCGCGACCGAGCTGGACGTGGACGCGCCGCATGCGGCGCAGAGTCCGACCGCCGCACACATCAGCCCAGCGGCCATGACCCGCCGGCTACGAACTGAGCGCAGTCGCCGCATCCTCGGCCCGGTGGCCTTGGCGGCCTCGATGACCCGAGCCGACGATTTCGGCGGCGGCGGCGGCGCTGCTGCTTGGTGGTTCCTCATGGTGAATCTCCCTCGTATCACTTGCCTACACCCAGCGTGGCCGCAGTTCCCGTGAGGTCCCTATGGGCTGCCTTGGAGTCGACGATGACTTGGTATGGGCGCTGGCTGGCCGCCGCGTGTCAGCGCCAGACGTCTGCTTGAGGACGGCGGAACGCGACCTGTGCGGTCACGACGGTGGCCGAGAGAACGGCGGCGGCTGCCCACAGCGGTGCCGACGGGCTCACCCAGCGCAGGAGAGCGCCTCCTGCGAAAGCTCCAGCGAGCATCGCCAGCACCGGCACCGCTCGCCGGAGGCGGATCCTCGACGTCGTGGCGTCGGCGACCAGGCCGGTCACGGTCAAGGTGAGCACTGTGGTCGTCAGGTCGGGCACGGCGAGTCTGCGGGCGACGGCGTTCTGGCCACCCATGGCAACCGCTAGGAGGGCGACGAGGACGAGCCGTGTGACCGAGCCGGTGACGCCGGCAATGAGTGCTACGACGGCCGCGACGACGACCAGTCCGGTCTGAGCCGCCGCAGCCACCGCCAGAAGGTGACCTCGGTGCGGCGCTCGTCGTAGAGACCAGCGACCGCCCGCGGCGGCGCCGAGTGCGAAGGCGAGGACTGCTACCAGGCTCGCCACCAGCGATATCCCTCCGACGCCCGCGACCCCGAAGCCGAGGAAGACCACGTTCCCGGTCATGTTGGCGACGAACACGCGCCCCAGGCTCAGGTAGCTGAACGCGTCTACCAACCCGGTCACGACCGTCAGGCCGATCAGGAGCACGGGGAGCGGTCCGTGGACGCGTTCGTTGGTCACGCCACTCCCACCGGCCGATGAGGACCTGGACGCCTCCGCTGTCTGGCCGTCGACGCGACCGTACGCTCGGAGGCGAATCGTGCGGCTAGCGCGCTGATGATGTCGTCGCGGCCCTCAGCGACGGCGAGGTTCACCTGTTCGGCGTAGTCGTCATGGAGCTCGTGCACACTCAGGGGTGCGTCACTCATGACGCTCACCGGTTTCGGGTGTGCGGGTCCGGTCGAGGCGTCGGAGCTGCTCGGGAGTCAGGAGGAGGTCGACGGCTGTGGCCGAGGCGCGGATGGTCTCGGGCCGGCTCGACCCGGGGATGGGGATCACCATCGGCGACGTGGCCAGCATCCAGGCCAGCGTGACCTGCTGCGCGGTGACCCCGAGCTCGGCTGCGATCTGCGAGAAAGGCTGGTACCTGGTGCCAAGGTCAGCGGCATTCTTGATCCCGCCGAGGGGGCTCCAGGGGAGGAACGCGATGCCGAGCTCGTCGCACAGCCGGAGCTCGGGCTCGCTTGACCGGAAGGCCGGGGAGTACTGATTCTGAACCGAAACCAGGCGATCGCCCAAGATTTCGTGCGCGGCACGGATCTGATCGACATCCGCGTTGGAGATGCCGGCCATGCGGATCTTGCCGGCGTCGAGGAGGTCGGCCAGGGCGCCGATGGATTCCTGGTAGGGCACGGTCGGGTCGGGCCTGTGGAACTGGTAGAGCGCGATGGCCTCGACGCCGAGCCGACGCAGGGATGCGTCACAAGCACGGCGTAGGTGTTCCGGTGAGCCGTTGAGGGTCCAGGAGCCGTCGCCGGGACGCAAGTGTCCGCCCTTGGTGGCGACCAGGACCTGGGAGGTGTCACCGCCGTAGGAGGCGAGCGCCCGGGCGATCAGGGTCTCGTTGTGGCCGACCTCGTCGGCGCCGATGTGGTAGGCGTCGGCGGTGTCGATCAGGGTGATGCCGGCATCGAGTGCGGCATGGATGGTGGCGAGGGAACGGGACTCATCGGGTCGGCCCTCGATCGACATCGGCATGCCGCCGAGCCCGATGGCGCTGACCTTGGTCTCGCCGATCTGGCGCAGATACATCTGAATCTCCTTGGTGGATGTGGGGTGGGTTGATCTAGCTGGCGGACAACGCGGTGAGCATCGGTGCCCACTGATGGCCAGGCACGCTGGCGGAGCGCAGAACGCCGAGCACGCCGACGAGCTCGTCGAGCTCGACGTGTCCCTGGATGGCGACGCTTCGGGCCCAGTCCTCCAGGTCGGCAACGGTGGCGGTGACGGCGAGGCGGCTGGCCTCTTCCACGCTCAGGTGTCGGGGGCTGTTCATCGATGTTCCTGTCTCTCGTGGGGATTTCGTAGGCGGGTGCGGAGCTCGAGCGACCGTCAGGTTGGCGGCCGTGGGGACATCGCGGCGATAACGGCGTCGATGACGTGTTGGGCGAACGACTGGGTGACGGGGGCGTGCCCATGAAGCAGTCGGTGGTAGACCGGGCCGTAGAGCAGGTCGAGCGCGACCTCGAGGTCGGTATCGGCCGCGATCTCGCCTCGTTCGCGGGCCCGGACCAGGAGGTGGCGGGTGGCGTCGCGGCGGGGCTGGACGAAGTGCTGGCGGTAGAGCTCGGCGAACTCGGCGTCCGTCTGCGCGGCAGCGACGAGACCTGCCGCTACGCGTGCGTAGGGCTTGCGGTTGAGCTGCCGCACCCAGGGGCGGAAGCGGGCGAGCAGGTCGCCACGCAAGGTCCCGGTGTCGCCCTGGTCGGCCGGTGTGGTGATTGCCCACTCCGTCGCGAGGGCATCGAGGGCGAGCCGCTCCTTCGATGGCCACCATCGGTAGATCGTGGCCTTGCTGACTCCTGCGCGTCGGGCGACATCGTCCATGCTCATTGCAGTCAGGCCCTGGTCGAGCAGGAGGTCCATCGCAGCCGCGAGGATCGCTTGGCGTGCCTTCTCGCTGCGGGGTCGTCCCCGGGCCGGGTTCTGGTCCGCGACGCGGGTCATGATGCCGCCGCCCGGTGAGCCTCGGGGGCCAGGTCGGAGAGCAGTCGGAACAGGGCGGCGATGTCGCGGTGCTCGTAGCCGGCCGACCGGGCCACGGTGAGCATCTTGTCGACCGCGGTGGTCGCCGGCATCAGCAATCCCTCCTCGCGTCCGCTCTCGAGAGCAAGACCGAGGTCCTTCTGCATCATGCCCACGTCGAACCAGGCCTCCTCGGGCAGGTCGAGCAGCAGCGGGGCGCGGGCTTGCAGCATGGGAGAGCCGATGGCACTGCCGGTCAGGACCTCGAGAGCGAGAGACCGATCGACCCCACCCTGCTCGGCAAGAAGGACGCCTTCGCTGAATGCCAGCATCTGTACCCCGAGGCTGATGTTGATGGCCAGCTTCAGCAACAGGGCATGGCCCACGTCACCGACGAAGGTCACGGTGCTACCTAGCTCGCGCAGGATCGGTGCGACGCGTTCGAAGGCGTCTGCCGTCCCGCCGACCATGATCGCCAGCGTCCCTGCCTCGACCGCTGGGACGCTTCCGGAGACCGGTGCCGCCAGCATCACCGCCCCGAGCGACGCCACCCGCTCAGCCAAGGCACGGCTGGCACGGGGGCTCACGGTGCTCATGTCGACGTAAACCGAACCGGGTCCCAGACCTGCCAGGATCCCGTCCGGCCCCTCGGTCACCGCTTCGAGCGCCGAACCGTTCGTCACCATGCTGATCACCACGTCGGAGCGCGCAGCTGTCGCCCGCGGGGTTTCACACCAGGCCAACCCCTCAGCGATGAGCGGCTCCGCCTTGGCCCGAGTCCGGTTGGTCCCGGCGACGCTGAAGCCCACGCCAAGGAGTCGCCCGGCGATCCGGCTACCCATGGCGCCGAGCCCGACCACGCCGATGCTGTCTACCATTTCCGCCACCTTCTCTCCATCATTACGTATAGAAACGATACGCCTCGTTTCGTTAATGCGCAAGGTGGAGCGAGCCGACACACCAGGGCCGGTTGGCCTTGGGGTCGGACGCGGTCAAGCAGCACAAGTCGACACGTCTGCCCCTGCAGGTGCTTCAACGTTCACGACCCACTAGCGGGCAGGGCGGGGACTCCGTACGCTTCACATGCATCCGTGTGGAGGAGACGGGTACCGGGTGCTCGAACAGCCCGGGCCTTGCTGCGCCGCAGGCGTTTCTCGGGCTTCCCTCCGTGCGGCTTCAATCCGTGGGTGGGATCTCATGACACGAAGAATGAGCCGCATACTCGCAGCGACAGTGGCCCTCGGGTTCACCTGGTCAGCAGGGGCGGCGATCGGCGCGCCGGCGGCGATGCTCAAGCAGTTCAAGGTGCCGACCGCAAACAGCGATCCGTTCGCTGTCACCAACGGCTCGGACGGTAACCGCTGGTTCACCGAAGGCAACGACCTCACCGGCTCCCCGGCCAAGATCGCCCGGATCACACCCGCGGGCGCGATCACAGAGTTCCCCGCTGGCGTGGCCGCCGGATGCAACGTCTGCATCCTCCATGACATTGCTCAGGGACCGGGCAGCATCCTCTACATCACCTCCAACGGCTCGAACCTCATGCGATTCAACGAGACGACGCAAAGCTTCCAGTCGGCGGTGGACGTGGCCCCAACTGGCGCCTTCAACAACCTGGCCGTAGGCGGCGGCAACGTGTGGATCACGGACTTCAACACCAACGTCGTCTGGCGCTACACCATCGCCACCGGAGTCATCACCAACTTTCCTGCGCACACTCCCATCGACGTCGCGGTCGACGCCTCGGGCAACGCCTGGTTCACCGAGAACTTCAACAATGCCGACGGCACCAGCAACATCGGCCGCATCGGCGTCAACGCCTCGTCGACTGATCCGGTCACCTACACCAAGATCCCGGCCCCGGCAGGAAGCATCACCGTCGCCCCGAACGGGAAGGTGTGGTTCGGCGAAGCCTTCGGTCCAGCCGTTGGCCTCTTCGACCCCGCCGGCGCCGCCATTGTGACCATGTTCCCGGTACCGGCACCTCCCGCAGGCATCGCGGTCGCACCCGATGGCACCATCTGGTTCACCCAAAACTCCAAGGGCAACATCGCCAGCATCACCGAGGCCGACGTCATCACGGAGGACAAGGTCGTCAAGGGCAGCGGACCCCTCGGCATCACCGTCGCTCCCAACGGCAACCCCTGGTACACCATGCAGGGCGCCAACAAGATCGCCACCCTGCAATTGGGCTAGCGGACCGATGGGACGGGCTGAGTGTTACCGCATTGCGGCTGTCCGCATAGAGTCGCACGACGGCTCAGTTTGGCATCGCCGATCCCGGGCGGCGCGGAGACATCACTCTCGCTTCCCTTCGGCTGCACTGGGCAGAGCGCGGACCCGCAAGGTTTCACGAGCTGACTACTAGGAGCTTCTGGGCCGGGCCAGCTTCGCGAGCGTAGGAGCACTGTCGCGAGGAGCCAAGGGCGCGACGGTCAGGCGTCGTGGCGGATCGTGGTCACCGGGATCTGGAAGTGCTTGAGCCGGTGCTCGAGGTCCTGGTGCAGCCAGGACGAGAGGTGGTGCGGCGGCACGTCGAGCAGGATCTCGTCGACGGGCTCGCTGAACAGCGTCTCCTCGA
>JAWWPM010000331.1:0-9412 GCA_033854915.1 Nocardioidaceae bacterium | reverse complement strand
TCGGTCGCACCGAGAGTCGTGAGCGGGTGATGGCCCAGCTGGATCTCTCGTGTGGCGCACAGGCCGACAGCAGTGTCCGGTGTGCCGCGCTGCGCAGCCAGGCTCGGCAACCCAACGCCCGCACCGCGTCCGCGCGCTCACCAGGAGCGTGACCGCGCCGGTCAGCGGTAGTTGGTGAACTGAACCGCGAAGTCGTAGTCCTGGCCCTTGACCAGGGCCTGCACCGCCTGGAGGTCGTCGCGCTTCTTGCTCGACACCCTGAGCTCGTCACCCTGGATCTGGGCCTTCACGGCCTTGGGGCCCTCGTCCCGGATCAGCTTGGTGATCTTCTTGGCATCCTCCGAGGTGATGCCCTCCTTGAGTGTGATCGAGATCTTCGAGACTTGACCGGACTGCCGCGGCTCGCCGGCGTCGAGGATCTTCAGGCTCTGCTGGCGCTTGATCAGCTTGTCCTTGAACACATCGAGGACAGCGCTGGCGCGATCGTCGGCCGAGGCGGTGATCTCGATGGCGTGCTCTCCCTGCCACTCGATGATCGCGCCGGTGCCCTTGAAGTCGAAGCGGGTGGCGATCTCGCGTGCGGTCTGTCCCAGCGCGTTGTCCACCTCCTGGCGGTCGATCTTGCTGACGATGTCGAAGGAGCTGTCGGCCATCTGACTGCCTCCTGGCGGTTTCGGGTCTGCGGTGCTGCCTTGCTATTCTTCCGACTTGCTGTCGCCCGGCCAAACGCGGGTGCCCGACGGCACGGCAGGTTGCCCGAGCGGCCAATGGGAACGGACTGTAAATCCGTCGCGAAAGCTTCGAAGGTTCGAATCCTTCACCTGCCACAGCACGACCCGAGGGGCTCCCGATCTGCGCAGGCGCAGGCCGGGAGCCCCTCTGCCGTGTGTCCCCGGTACGGCGGCTCGGAGGGCGGTCCTTCAGCTGCGGCTGAGCACGGTCTCCACCTCGATCTCGATCCTGATCTCGTTGCTGACCAGGACGCCACCGGTCTCGAGGGCAACGTTCCAGGTGACCCCGAAGTCCTCGCGGTTCACGCGGGTGTGCGCCGAGAACACCGCGCGGTCGGCGCCGTCGAGATCCGGGGCGTAGCCCTCGAACCTGACCTGGAGCGGCACGGGACGGGTGACACCGTGGATGGTCAGGTCACCGTTGACGACGCCCTCGTTGCCCCGCCAGGTGACGTCGACGCTGCGGAACCTCGCCTCGGGGAAGCGCTCGACGTCGAACAGGTCGGCGGAGCGGATGTGGTCGTCGCGCACCCGGCTCCCGGACTCGACGCTGGCCATACCGATCGTGACGTCGAGGGTCGATGCGGTGAGGTCTTCAGCAATGGTGACCGCGCCCTTCACGTGGGTGAAGCGGCCGCGGACCTTGGTGATCATGAAGTGCCGGCCGACGAAGGAGACGTCCGCGTGGCCGGGATCGATCTCCCAGACGCCCGGCGCGGGCAGGAGCACGCCGTCGACGGTGCGGGTGGGGGTGGAGTGAGTGGTGGACATGATGGTGCTCCTCGGGTTGGTGGGTCGCGCGTGATCGCATTAAGAATGCGTGCGCACGCACAGTGTTACCCTGGATGCGCCCTGGCGTCAAGGTGCGTGCTCGCGCACGCAGATGTTGATCCCCGCTCTGGGGCGGTCTCCTTCGCCTCCCGTTCACCCGATGTCGGTGTGCCTGTAACAAACCGGCGGCGCCGCGACAGGTTCAGGTATGGGAGTCCACGCCGCACCGAGCACCTGCGCGGACGCTGACGGCCTGCGGCCCGGACCTCCCGGACACGGAGGCGGGTGAACTCTGGCGGTCGCTGTCACACATTCACACCAAGGGCGAGACGGCGCAGCACGTCGTCGGGGGAGTCGGCCTCACACCCGGTCGGAGGCAAGACAGCATGCAGGCAATGATTCTGGCAGCCGGTCAGGGGCAAAGGCTCCGTGACCGCAGACGTCGGCCCAAGTGCCTACGAGAGGTAGGTGGTCGTCCGCTCGTGCTGCACCAGCTGGCGTCCCTGGCCCGCGTGGGCGTCAGGGACGTCGTCATCGTGGTCGGTTACGAGCAGCAGCAGGTGCGCGACGTTGTCGGGCGAGGGGCGCGCTACGTCGTCAACGATCGCTTCGTCCAGACCAACAGCATGTACTCCTTCCTGCTGGCGCACCGGGCCGTCGACCAGGACGTGATCGTGATGAACTCCGACCTGTTCTTCCATCCCGACCTGCCGGCCCGCCTGTGTGAGCGCCAGGGCAACGCGCTGCTCTACGACTCCCGGTCGGGCGAGGACCCCGAGCACATGAAGGTGCGGGTCGCCGACGGACATCTGGTCGAGATGTCCAAGGTGATGCCGCGGGCCCGCGTCAGCGGAGAGAACGTCGGCATGCTGCGCCTGACGGCGAAGACGGTGGCGCGCATGGCAGGGGCGGCGCGAGCGGTGATGGCCGTGGGCGGCGACCGGGCGTGGCTGGCGTCGGCCGTCAACCGGGTCGCGGCCGCTGAGCGGATCCAGTGCGTGGACGTGGCCGGCTCGCCGTGGGTGGAGATCGACTTCCCGCACGATCTCGACCGGGCGCGGACCGAGGTGCTGCCGGCCGTGGCCGAGGCGATCGGGCTGGAGGAGACGGTCCGCCAGGGCGTGCCCTCACTGTCAGGAGCCCGGCGATGAGAGTCCTGTTCACCGGCTACGCGCCGGTTCACTTCCTCTGCTTCAGGCCGCTGTGCGATCGCCTCCTCGGCATCCCGGAGGTCCGTGTGGACCTCTCCGGAGGTATGAGGAGCAAGTCCTTGCACGCCCCCGGTGGCTACCTGTACGACCACGAGGCCATGTATCGCCACTTCGACCTGGCCGGACCCACGGTCGTGCCGGTGGGCAGCCTGGCCAAGGCCGACTACGACGTGATGTTCTCGGCGAACACCCGGCGGATCGAGCCGCGCAGCGTGGGTCGGCGGATCCAGATCTTCCACGGGATGTCGTTCCGTAACCGGGCGATCCGGCCCGAGACCGACGGCGCCGACCACTACTTCCTGCTGGGGCCGTACATGAAGCGCGGCTTCGAGGCGGCCGGCATCATGGCACCGGGGGACCAGCGGGCGGTCGAGGTGGGCTTCCCCAAGACCGACCGACTGCTCGACGGCTCGCTGTCGCGCAGCCAGATGCTGGCGCGCCACGGGATCACCGGGGATCGCCCGGTCGTGCTCTACGCACCCACAGGAGAGCGGCGGAACTCCCTGGAGACGATGGGTGAGGAGCTGATCGCCAAGCTCGGCGCCGTCGACCGGTACGACATCCTGGTCAAGCCGCACGACCACCCCCACTCGACCACGGACTGGTGGGCGCGGCTCGCCCCGCTCGAGAGCGAGCACGTGCGACTGGTGCACGAGCGGGACGTCATCCACACCTTGTCCATCGCCGACCTGCTGGTCACCGATGCATCCTCGGTGGCCAACGAGTACGCCCTCCTCGACCGCCCCATCGTGTTCATCGATGTCCCGGAGCTGATCGAGCTGACCCTGAAGAAGGGTGCGCTCCTCGACCTCGACACGTGGGGCCGCAAAGGCGGGGTGGTGGTGCCCGACGTGGGCGAGGCGATCGAGGCGATCGAGGCGGGACTCACCGCACCCGACGGACGCTCCGAGATCCGGAAGGCCATGGTCGACGACCTGTTCTTCAACCCCGGCCACGCGACCTCGGCGGCCATGCAGTGGCTGGGCGACGAGCTGGGTCTGCAGTGAGTCTGTTGACCAGGCCGGACACGGCCGTGCGGCCACGCGCGGGGCGTGACCGGCTGGCCACGATCAGGACGGGTTTGGGGCCCTACGCCCGGCCCCACAGACGGCAGCTCGGCCAGGCGCTCCTGGCCTCCGTCGTCGTGGTGCTCGCTCAGTTGGCGTTCCCGTGGCCGTTGAAAGGATTCGTGGAGCTGACCAAGGCTCAGCACGGCCGGAGCCGAACGCTGTCGAGCCTGATCCCGGCCACTGGCCACTCGGTGACCTGGCTGGCGGTAGCCCTCGTGGCCCTGGGCCTGACTCTCGGTCTGGCCGAGTACTGGCAGCGGGTGTCGGTGGCGAAGTTCGTCGTCCGCACCGTGAACGACGCCCGGGTCGGCTTGTTCACCCAGCTGGTCCAGGCCGACTCACCCGGGAAGAGCGGACGCGATGCCGGCGACGTCCTCACCCGGGTCGTGGTGGACACCGCTCGGCTACGCGTCGGGTTGAAGGGCGTGCTCATCCACCTGTTGCAGCACGGCCTGTTCCTGGTGGGCGTGTGCGCTGTGCTGCTCGCGCTGGACCTGCGCCTGGGACTGGCCTACCTGCTCGGTCTGTCCCTGGCCCTTGCCCTCGCCCTGGGGGGTGCCGCGCGAACGGTCACGTTGGCGCGCGTGCGGCGAGCCCGGCAGAGCCGCGCGGCCGACCAGATCCTTAGGGCGGGGGGTCAGCAGTCCCTGAAGGACCCGGACCGGGAACGCACCGTTGCCGTGATCACCCAGGTCAAGGGTCTGACTGCGGTGGCCGTCCAGGGTGTCCTGGCGTTGACCGCGTGCTCCGTGCTGCTGCTCGCCGTCCACTTCGCCGAGATCGGGCAGCTCAGCGCCGGCGACGTCGCCGTGGTCTCCTCCTACCTGCTGATGCTGCACTACCCGACGATGCGGATGGGCCGGCAGATCACTCGGCTCGGCCCGCAGATCACCAGCGCCGAACGCCTGGCCCGGCTCGCCGAGCCCCGTGCCGACAGAGCGAGCCGGTCGTGACGACCGAGCTGGAGTCCCCGGCCCTGTCGGTCAGCCTCGGGCCGCTCCGAGGCACGGCCGCCGACGAGATAGGTGCGGATGGCGGTGACGCCATGCGAGCGGCGGCGAAGGCGGCCGGGGTCCATGCGTTCATCTCCGAGCTGCCCGAGGGCTACCGGACCCCCATCGGCGACGGCGGGGTCGTCGTACCGCCGTCCCAACGCCTCCGCCTCGCCATCGCCAGGCTCCTGGCCGCCGATCCTCCGTGTGTCCGCCTCGACGACCCCACCGGCCACCTCGGTGCCGCAGCGGAGGCCGCGGCCCTGCCGGGACTCGAGGCTCTCCTGCGAGGACGCCGCGTCGAGCTCGCGAAGGTCTCTCCCGCCGTCCGTGCGGCCGCTGCCCGGGCCGCACGCGGGTCCGGCGAGGAGGGGCGTGCCTCCGCGGACCCGCTGACCGCCCTGCGCCCCGATCCCGTGCTGACCGGGATGCCCCACTTGCTGGACCCGCACGAGATGGCCCCACTGCTCGCCGGGGTCCTCGGGGAGTCGCGGGTCCCGGACGTCCGGGTCACCTCGGTGCGCTACAAGCCCGGAGACAACGTCGTGGTGCAGTACGACGTGGGGACGGCGGGCGGCTGGTCGACGGCCGTGGCCTACGCGAACGGGCAGTCGGACCTCGAGGCGAAGTCCGGCAGGCGGCGCAACAGCAGGCTGGTGCGGCAGCTCGGGGACCGGGTGACGGCGCCTCGTCCGCTGGCCTACCTGCCCGAGGTGGCGGCCCTGGTGCAGTGGCTGCCGCTCGACGTCCGGCTGCCGATCCTGAGCGAGCCCGGCTCCCGGCTGGCGCATCGCCTGCTCAAGCACGGACTCATCGACGGTGGCGACTCCGAGCCCGAGCTCCTCCGCTACTGGGCCCGGCGCCGGGCGGTCCTCCGTCTCGGCGAGCACGTGCTGAAGGTCTATCGACACCCGGGGGACTTCGCCGAGGCGCGGCGCGGGTTGCGTGCTTCGGGAGCACTGCGCCACGTGCGGACGGCTCCCTTCCAGGCGGCCATCGCCTCCCAGCGGGTCACCGTCCAGGGGCTGCTCCCGGGCCAGAGTCCCTCCTTGCGGCCGCGAGCGTCCGGGGCAGCGGGAGAGGTGCTGGCCGCCCTCCACTCCGACGTCGTCCTGCCCCTGCACTCCATGAGTCCCAAGCGCATCCTGGGCAAGTCCGTCGTCCGCGCGGGCTTCGTGGCCGCGCTGCTGCCCGAGCTGCGCGGTGAGCTGGACGCCCTGCTGTGCGAGCTCCGGGACCGGACCCCCGTGGGCCTCCAGCGGGTCACGGCACACGGAAACTTCCACGCAGGTCAGCTGCTCGCGGGTCCGGACGGCCTGGCCCTGATCGACCTGGACCGCCTGTGCATCGCGGCACCCGCCTACGACCTCGCGTCGTTCGCCGCGCACGTCGCCTACGGGCATGCCGACGAGATGGAGCTGGTCACGGCGACGCTCGACAGCCTGCTCGCCGGCTACGGCAGCAGGCCGGCCGGGCTCGCCTGGTTCCTGGCCACCTGTCTCTTGCGCCGGGCCCCCGTGGCCTTCCGCTACCAGGACGAGCAGTGGCCGGACGCCGTGGCCTCGATGGTCCGGTCTGCGCGCGAGGCCCTGCGATGAACCGACGCGACGGGATCCTCCTCGCCCCGCGAAGCACGGAGGCGGTCCATCGGGCCACCCGCAACCGACCGGTCAGGCGGGGGCTGCTCCCGTGGGGTCGCCGGCACCGCAGCCTGGCCGCACGCGGCCTGATGTTCAGCTGCCTCCTGGTGGCCAGTCGCCTCGCCCTTCCCCTCCCACTGACCGCAGTCGTCGCCCGATCCACGCGGCCCGGAGTCTCCGGCATCGGTGGCTTCGTGCCGCTGGCCGCGGGTTTCGTCGGCCTCGCCCTGGTGGCCGGGCTGGCCGAGCACTTCCAGAGGCTCGCCTTCGCCCACTTCGCCGGCCGGACCGTCAGCGACGCCCGGGCGGCGGCGTTGGCCCGGCTCGGTCACGGCGAAGGGGACGCACCCGGGGAGCGCGCCTCACAGGTGATCTCCGACAGCGCCCGGGTCAAGCAGGGGCTGAAGGGCCTTCTCAACCACATCGTCCTCAACGGCCTCCTGCTGCTCGGGGCCTGCGTCGCCCTGGCCCTCGCCGATCCCGAGCTGGGGATGATTGAGTTCTTCGGGGTCGGTGTGGTGGTCCTGGTGGCGATCGCGAGCGCCGGTCGGGTCGCTGCCGTCGCGGCCGACCACCGCTCGGGCGAGGCGACTCTGTCGGGCGTGATCCAGGGTGTGATGTCCCCGGGACAGGCGCCGGGCCGGACCGCCGCCCTGGCGGAGCTGGGGCGGCACGACGCCACCAGCGGCGAGGCCGATGTCGCGATGACGCGCTGGGAGGCTCGAGCGACGTGCCTGGTCATCGTGATCCTGACAGTGACCGCAGCCGTGATCCTCGCGCTCGGCGTCCACGCCGTCGACGCCGGTCAGATGAGCTCGGGAACCCTGTTCACGGTCGTGGCCTACCTGCTGGTGCTCCAAGGCCCCGGTGTGCGGTTCGCCCGCCAGATCACCCGGATCGGGCCCCTCCTGGTCAGCGCCACCGAGCTCGGACTGGTCTTGGTCGACGACGTACCACGGCAGCAGTCGACCGACGTGTGACCCCGGTCGATCGGGCGGGGAGACGGATCCACGGTGGGTCGGTCCCGCCTCACTAGAGTTGAGCGCATGGAGGCAACCCGATGACCGCGCACGCCGTCAGCAGCCCGACCAGCACGCCGCTCGACCCCGACGCGCTCGCCCGGATCGACGCCTGGTGGCGCGCGGCGAACTACCTCTCGGTGGGGCAGATCTACCTGATGGACAACCCCCTCCTGCGAGAGCCGCTGCTGCCCGAGCACGTGAAGCCGCGCCTCCTGGGCCACTGGGGTACGACGCCGGGTCTCAACTTCCTCTACGCCCACCTCAACCGGGCGATCACCCAGCGCGACCTGGACATGATCTACATCATCGGCCCGGGCCACGGCGGCCCCGGCCTGGTAGCCGCGTCGTACCTCGAGGGCTCCTACACCGAGACCTACCCCGACATCACCCAGGACGCCGAAGGGCTGCAGCGGCTGTTCAAGCAGTTCTCCTTCCCCGGCGGCATCCCCAGCCACGTCGCCCCCGAGACGCCCGGCTCGATCCACGAGGGCGGCGAGCTCGGCTACTCGCTCTCCCACGCCTACGGCGCGGCGTTCGACAACCCCGACCTGGTGGTCGCGGCCGTGGTCGGCGACGGCGAGGCGGAGACCGGGCCGCTGGCCACGAGCTGGCACGGCACGAAGTTCGTCGACCCCGCCCGAGACGGCGCGGTGCTGCCGATCCTGCATCTGAACGGCTACAAGATCGCCAACCCGACGGTGCTCGCCCGGATCCCCGACGAGGAGCTGGACGCGCTGATGCGCGGCTACGGCCACACGCCGTACGTCGTGTCCGGCGACGACCCCGAGACCATGCACCAGGTCTTCGCCGCGACCCTCGACCACTGCCTCGACGAGATCCGCGACATCCAGGACCGGGCCCGGTCTGGCAGCCTCGAGGGCCGCCCCACCTGGCCGATGATCATCCTGCGCAGTCCCAAGGGCTGGACCGGCCCCAAGGAGGTCGACGGCGCCCGGATGGAGGGCTACTGGCACTCCCACCAGGTGCCGTTCGCCGACGCCCGCGGCAACGACGGCCACCGCCAGATCCTCGAGGACTGGATGCGCAGCTACCGGCCAGAGGAGCTCTTCGACGACGACGGCGCCCCGGTCGCCGCCATCCGCGACCTGCACCCGGCCGGCCCGCGCCGGATGAGCGCCAACCCGCACGCCAACGGCGGCCTGCTGCTGCGCGACCTGCGTCTGCCGGACTTCCGTGAGTACGCCGTGCCGGTCGAGGAGCCGGGCACCGGTGCGGTGGAGTCGACCCGGGTGCTCGGCACGTTCTTGCGCGACGTGATGGCGCGCAACCTGGACCGCTTCCGGTTGTTCTCGCCCGACGAGAACAACTCCAACCGGCTGCAGGACGTCCTCGAGGTCACCGAGCGCACCTGGAACGCCGAGACCCTGCCCTATGACGACCACCTCGCCCCCGACGGGCGGGTGATGGAGATCCTCTCCGAGCACACCTGTCAGGGCTGGCTGGAGGGCTACCTGCTGACCGGCCGGCACGGATTCTTCTCCTGCTACGAGGCGTTCGTCCACGTGGTCGACTCGATGTTCAACCAGCACGCCAAGTGGATGGAGAGCACCAACCGGATCCCGTGGCGCCGACCCGTGGCCTCGCTGAACTACCTGCTCACCTCGCACGTCTGGCGGCAGGACCACAACGGCTTCTCCCACCAGGACCCCGGGTTCATCGACCATGTCGTGAACAAGAAGGCCGGAGTGATCCGGGTCTACCTCCCACCGGACGCCAACACCCTGCTGTCCGTGGCCGACCACTGCCTGCGCAGCAAGCAGTACGTCAACGTGATCGTGGCCGGAAAGCAGGCGGCCCTGCAGTACCTCGACATGGACCAGGCCGTCATCCACTGCACCAAGGGCATCGGCGTCTGGGACTGGGCGGGCACGGCCGGCGACGTGTTTGATGTGTTGTTGTTGGTGTTGGGATTGTTTGTTTATAGTATTGTTTATCTGGGTGGTGTCGTTATGAT
>JAWWPM010000330.1:0-14695 GCA_033854915.1 Nocardioidaceae bacterium | reverse complement strand
GCCGGCCGACCCTCCGGCCCGGCTCGACAACTGCGCCGTGGTCGAGCTGACCACCGACGGCCACCACTGGACCTGCCTGCGCTGGCCCGCGTCCTCGTCGTGAGCCAGTCTCCGACCCCAGAGTGGTAGCACGCTCGTGTGACACGCAGGTGAAGATTTGATGAAGGTCTCTAGCCGTGGGCCGGTTTTGGAGATATGTTCGCGCACGGAACATAAACAGGTGCGACGGCCTCGTTCGCACCACGGGACTGGAAGGCGCAGCCGAATGCGCAGGACCTCAGCTTCGATCGCAACCCTTGGTGTCGTGGCGGCACTCAGCCTCACCGCCTGCGGCTCCAACAACAGCAGCACCCCGACAGCGGGTGGCAGCTCCGGCGGTACCGGCGGCATCACCGCCGCCTGCAGCCTGGACAACCCGCCCCAGAGCCAGGCCAAGCTGCCTGCCGCCGGTGGTGGCGGCGCCCAGGTGAGCGGCAAGGTCGGGGTCATCCTCCCCGACACCACGTCGTCGACCCGCTACACGCTCTACGACGCACCGCTCCTGAAGAAGGCGCTGACGGCTGCCGGCATCACGCCCGACATCCAGAATGCCCAGGGCGACAAGAGTCGCTTCGCCTCGATCGCCCAGGGCATGATCCAGGAGGGCGTCAAGGTCCTGATCATCGACTCGATCGACGCGGCCTCCGGCCAGGGCGTCGAGAAGGCCGCCGACGCCGCCGGCGTCAAGGTCATCGACTACGACCGGGTGAACCTCGGTGGCACCGCGCCGTACTACGTGTCCTTCGACAACGAGGACGTCGGCAAGCTCCAGGCACAGACGATGCTCGACTGCCTCGCCGCGAACAACGTCACCAACCCGAAGATCATCATGATGGACGGCGGCACCGACGTCGACAACAACGCGGTGCTGTTCGCCAAGGGCGCGCACGAGGTCCTCGACCCGCTGAAGGACGCCGGCAAGCTCACCATCGAGGAGGAGGCCACCGTCAAGGGCTGGCTCGTCGCCAACGCGGCGCCCGCCTTCTCGCAGGCACTGACCGCCTCGAGCAACCAGGTCGACGGCGTGCTCGCCGCCAACGACCAGATCGCCGGCGCGGTGATCGGTGTGCTCAAGCAGCAGGGTCTCAATGGCCACGTGGTCGTCACCGGTCAGGACTCCAGCACCGAGGGTCTGCAGAACATCGTGAACGGGCAGCAGAGCATGACGATCTTCAAGAACGTCAAGCTCGAGGCCAACGCGGCCGCCCAGCTGGCCATCTCACTGATGTCCGGCAAGAGCCCGGCGGACGCCGGCATCACGCTCACCAAGTTCGACGACCCGTCGTCGCCGAGCCACGCCCTCCAGGCACTCCTGCTGCCCGCCCAGGTGATCACCCAGGCGAACATCCAGGACGTCGTGAAGGCCGGTGCGCTGACCGTCGCCGAGATCTGCAAGGGAATCACGGACGCCTGCGCGAACATCGGGCTCCAGTAAGTTCAGCACCACAACTCCGTTGGCGGCCGGGTCTGACCCGGCCGCCAGCGGATCCGTCCGTGACCTCGCAGGGGTGATCCGCGTGACCGAACCCATCGTCCAAGCCCGCAGCCTGAACAAGAGCTTCGGGCCGGTCCACGTCCTTCATGACGTCGACCTCAACGTCTACCCCGGCGAGGTCACCGCACTCGTCGGTGACAACGGCGCCGGAAAGTCGACGTTGGTGAAGTGCTTCGCCGGCATCAACACCGTCGACAGCGGGGAGATCCTCTTCGAGGGCAAGCCCGTGACCATCGCGGACCCCCGCGCGGCGACCGCACTCGGCATCGAGTTCGTCTATCAGGACCTCGCCCTGGCCGACAACCTCGACATCACCCAGAACATGTTCCTGGGCCGCGAGATCCACCGCTTCGGGATGTTCCTCTCCGACGGTGAGATGGAGAAGCAGGCCCGCGAGACCCTGGCCAGCCTCTCCGTGCGCACCGTGTCCTCGGTGCGCCAGCTGGTGGCCAACCTCTCCGGTGGGCAGCGCCAGACCGTGGCGATCGCCAAGGCAGTGCTCTGGAACAGCAAGGTCGTGTTCCTCGACGAGCCGACCGCCGCCCTCGGTGTCGCGCAGACCCGGCAGGTGCTCGACCTGGTCCGCCGGCTGGCCGACCAGGGCCGCGGGGTCGTCCTGATCTCGCACAACATGAACGACGTCATGGAGGTCGCCGACCGCGTGGTCGCCCTCTACCTCGGCCGCGTCGCGGCCGAGGTCAAGAAGTCCGAGACCAGCACGACGCAGATCGTCGAGCTGATCACGTCGGGCCGCAGTGGCAACGTCGGCCTGACGCCGGCGACCGCCGACGAGAGCATCTGAGGGAGCGCGCCATGTCGACCGATACTCCCGAGACCACGAGCCCCGAGCGGGCCTCGTCCTTCTCCCTCGACGTCGAGGAGCGCTCGGTCTCCGACGCCGTCCGCAGCTGGGTGTACCGGCTCCGGAGCGGCGACCCGGGCGCCCTGCCGTCCGTGATCGGCCTGATCGTCCTGGGCATCATCTTCCAGCAGGTCAGCAGCCGCTTCATCTCCGCGCTCAACTTCGGCAACATCCCCGGTCAGGGGGCCTACATCGCGGTGATCGCCCTCGGGCTGGTCTTCGTCCTCCTGCTCGGTGAGATCGACCTGTCGGCCGGCACGGCCGGCGGCGTGTGTGCGGGCTTCGCGGCCGTCGGTGTGTTCAACGGCAACCTCCACGACGGCATCCCGTCGCTCCTCTACTGGGCGCTGGTCGTCGGCATGGTCGGCAGCATCGGACTGGCCATCTGGCTCAAGGTCTATCCAGCAGCCGTGGTGATCCTGATCGGGCTGGTGTTGGTCGTCACGAACCTCACCCAGCACCTCGTCCTCGGCCTGGTCGCCGCGGTCTGCATCGGGGCCGCGATCGGCGTCTTCAACGGCTACATGGTGGCCAAGGTCGGCATCCCGAGCTTCGTGGTGACCCTGGCGCTGTTCCTGGCCTGGCAGGGCGTCACGCAGTTCGCCCTGGCCGGCCAGCCGATCGCCACCTCGCAGTACAACCTCTGGTTCAAGCTCGCCTACGGCAACCTGAGCCCGCTCGTGAGCTGGATCTTCGTGATCGTGACCGTGGGCTCCTTCATCGCCTACACCGTGCTGAAGTCGGTCAGCGCCGCCCGTAACCAGCTGTCCCGCGACTCGCTCCAGCTGGTGCTCTTCCGCGGCGGGATCCTGGCTCTGGCGGCCATCGTGATCACGATCCTGGCCAACCGGGACCGCAACCCGAGCCCGTTCCAGGTCGCGCACGGCATCCCCGTGCCGGCCGCGATCGCGATCACGCTGATGATCCTGTGCACGATCGCCCTCAGCAAGACGACCTGGGGCCGCCACCTCTACGCCACCGGCGGCAACGCCGAGGCGGCGCGCCGTGCGGGCATCGATGTGACGCTGATCCGGGTCAGCGCGTTCACCCTCTGCTCGATGTTCGGCGCTCTCGGTGGGATCCTGCTGGCGTCGCAGCAGTCCTCGGTGTCCCTCGACCTCGGTGCGGGCAACGTGCTGCTGTTCTCCGTCGCGGCCGCCGTGATCGGTGGCACCTCGCTGTTCGGCGGACGCGGCAAGCCGCGTGACGCGATCCTCGGTGCCCTGGTGATCGTGATCATCCCCAACGGTCTGGGGCTGAAGACCAGCATCAACCCGCAGTGGCAGTCCGTGATCACGGGCATCGTGCTGCTGCTCGCCGCCGCCGTCGACGCGATCTCCCGCCGACGGGCAGCCAGGTCCTGACCCCACCGTGCCCACCCAGCGCGCAGGGCCGGTCCGCCCCGACGACATCCGGCAGCACAACCTCTCGCTCGTCCTCAGCCACGTCCATCGGGACGGTGCGCTGACCCGCGCCGAGCTGACCCAGCGACTCCACTTGAGTCGGTCGACGGTCGGCGCCCTGGTCGGCGACCTCGCCCATCTCGGGCTCGTCGAGGAGGTCGTCCCCAGCGGCGGGGCGCGGGTCGGGCGTCCCTCGCACGTGGTCGCACCCAACGCACACGGGCCGTACGCCGTCGCCGTCGACATCGACGTGGCCCACGTGACGGTGGCCGCGGTCGGGCTCGGCGGGGTGATCGCCGCTCGCGTGGTCGTCCCGACCGGCTCGCGGCCCAGCCGTCCCGAGCGGCTCGTGGAGCTGATCGCCGAGGCGATCCCTCGACTCCAGGGCACGGACCCGTCTCTCGGTCGGGTCTGCGGTGTCGGCGTCAGCGTGCCTGGGACCGTCGACCTCGGCACCGGTCGGGTCGGCGTCGCGCCCAACCTCGGCTGGGAGGACGTCGCCCTCGGTGCCATGCTCGAGGAGGCCCTGCCTCCCGGCGCCCCCGTGGTCGCCGGGAACGACGCCGATCTCGCGGTCCTGGCCGAGCACCAGCGCGGCAACGCCCGTGACTGCGACGATGTGGTCTTCCTGATGGGCCGGATCGGCGTCGGCGCCGGCATCATCATCGGCGGCCTGCCGGTGCGCGGCCGCGACGGCCATGCCGGAGAGATCGGGCACAACGTCCTGGACCCCACCGGTCCCGAGTGCCACTGCGGCCAACGCGGCTGCATCGAGACGTTCCTCGGCGAGAACGCGCTGCTCGAGCTGGCCGGGCGACGCCTGCCACGCACCGACGCGAAGGTCGCCGCCCTGTTCAAGGACGCCCGCAACGGTGACGTCGACGCGCTGCGCGCCATCGAGTCGGCGTCGGAGCCCCTGGGTCGCGCGATCGCGCACCTGCTCAACACCCTCAACCCCGAGCGCGTCCTGCTCGGGGCGTCGTTGGGCGAGATCCTCGAGCTCGCCCGGCCGGCCGTGGAGGCCGCGGTCGAGCGCTACACCTTCGGCGGGGCGAGCCCCGGAGTCGCCCTGCTGCTGCCGGCGTTCGGCGGCGACTCCGCACTGCTGGGCGCAGCCGAGGTCGCCTTCACCGGCCTGCTGGCCGACCCGCGCTGAGTCGCGGGCCTGGCCAGGCCGGGTCTAGGAGCTGGGCGTCCCGAAGACCTCGAGCTCGGTCAGGTCGGCGAACTGGCAGCCGTCGAAGCCGCCGTTGGGACAGTTGGTCGCGAAGTCGGGCACCTGGTTGGCCTCGATCGTGAACCGCACGAACTGCACCGGTGTGCCGTTGGCCGTGACCGGGTTGATCCGGCCGTTGTCCGCCGTCGTGAACGTGCCCACGGCCTGCTGGGTGTAGGTCACGTTGTCCGTCGAGGTCTCGATCAGGTAGCCGCTGGTCCCCGCGCTGGGGGCGTCGCCGCAGGTCGACTGAGGGTCGACGCCGAAGCCGGTCACGTTCACCAAGCGGTGCAGGTCGATCACGATCTGCTTGGGGTGGAAGGTCGCCGTCGGGCGGTCGTTGGTGCCCGGACCGGCGTTGGAGCCCCAGCCGGTCGCCTCGCTCAGGTCGATGGCACCGCGGGGACCACAGCCGAACGAGGAGTAGTCCGCGCCGGTGAACGACTGGACGGTTGCACCGCCACTCGCGGCGGCCCAGTCGCGTCGTACCGCGAAGTTCGCGGTCGCGCCGGCCGGACCGACCGAGACCGTGACCCGCGTCGGCTGGAAGCCGCCGCCGTTGACCTCGAGCTTCCGGTAGCGACCCTCGGGCACACCGTGGATGGCGTAGTGGCCGTTGGCGTCGGTCACGGCCGAGGGGTTGGCGACGCCCTTGCCCTGGAAGGCCAGCGTCACCGGCACGCCCTGAAGGGGCAGGTGGGTGTCGGTGTCGGTGACGGTGCCCTGGATGTCGTGCAGGGTGAGGTGCTTCGGCGGCGTCGCGAAGCTGGCGCCGGGTGCCGAGTCGTTGCCACCGAGGGAGCCGGCGAAGAAGCCCATGCCCCTGCTGGCGAAGACCTTCCAGATGGTGCCGCGGCCCTTCCCGTGGAACAGCGAGGTGTCGGCGACCAGGATCGCGTCGCGCATGTCGAGGAACGACGGGTTGAACGGCGCGAGCTCCATGGCCCGGGTGACCAGGGCCTCGGTCTTCTTCGAGCCCAGCTTGTGGCGCAGGCTCCAGAGCGTCTGGGCCCAGATCTCGCCGTCGCTGTGCACCTCGGGCGCTCCGACGACCTTGCCGTAGTCGGCGTAGGTGTAGCCGCCCCGGTGCCCGGTCTCGCCGCCGTTGCAGAGGTGGGCCTTGGCACCCACCGAGCAGTCGATCGGCTCGGTCCGGTCGAAGTTCACCCCGACGCCGTCGTAGCGGAAGAGGCGGACGTCGACCTTGCCGGGACGGTCCTTCTGGAGGCCTTGCTTGACGAGGTAGTCCATCGCGTACCAGTCGCTCCAGGCCTCGCCCATGGCGCCGCCCTGGACGTTTCCGAGGGTCGAGAAGCCCTGGACGTCGACGTCGAGCCGGTTGGACAGGCCGTGGGTGTACTCGTGGTAGACGGTGTCCGCCTCGTCGCCGACGTTGGTCGGGGAGAACGGGTCCTCGTTCGGGTACGACGTGCCGGGCTGGTGCTGGAGGAACATCTGCATGGTCGGCGCGTGGCCGTCCGGCGGCGTGGACATGTTCGCGTTGTCGATGTGGAAGCTGTCGGGCAGGCCCCCGGCGGTGTTGGCGCCGTCATCGGTCTCGGTGGCGACCGCGTCGCCACCCTTGCCCTGCTTGCCGCCGTTGGTGGCCTGGAAGTTGCCCGCGGCGGTGGTGAAGCCGATCGGCGCCTTCTTCAGGTGGTCGTGCCAGTTGTTGACGAAGAAGAAGACCTGGGTGGCGTTCTGGGCGCGGTTGGTCTTCCAGGAGCGGCGGGTGCCGGGGTCCCACGAGCAGGGCCACGGGTTGCTGCAGAACTTCTTGGCGCCCGGGACGGTCGTCTTGAAGGGCACGAGCCGGTAGCTCCAGGCGTGGCCGCGCTGTGCCCGGACCTCCTCCGACTTCTGCGGACGGTTGTCGTCGTTGACGTCGGAGTAGGCGTGCGAGTTGTTGCCCTTCAGCACCTTCGCGTTGCGGCTCAGCCAGCCGTGCCGCGTGAAGTCCACGCTCACCTGCTTGCCGCCGCGCTTGGACTTCGGGAAGAACCGGAACACCTTGCCGGTGCTGTCGTTGTTGTTCTCGAAGTTCGTCAGCGGGTGCTGGAGCAGCAGCTGGCCGGTGGCGGCGTCGACGATCCGCTCGGCCGGCCTGCTGGACGAGAGGGCGACGGTGCGCCAGGCGAGGTGGAGCCCGGTCGCGGTCAGGAACAGGCCCTGGCTGGCGGTGTCATTGCTGAGGTCGGCGCCTGCGGACACCTGGCCGGCCCGGCGAGCGGCGGCGAGGGCCTCGGCGGCGGTGGAGATGCGCTGGGTGCCGGTCAGAATCTTTCCGGCGGTGGCCTTGCTGACGGGGGAGCCGCCGACGGTCAGCAGATGACCGTGCTTGTTCACGGCGGCGGTCAGGCCGTTGCTGATCACCGTGCGGCCACCGATGCGCTGGGTCCAGTACAGGTGGTGCGTGCCGGTGATGTCGACGTAGTTGCGCTTGAGGTGGAAGGTCTTCAGGTCGGCCTTGGTCAGGCCGAGCGCCGCGTGGTGCCGGGAGACGTAGCGGTGCGCGATCTTGGTCGGGTTCTTGCCGCTGGCTCCGGTGAGGAACCCGTCGAGCCGGGTCAGCATCCGCACGGTGCCCGTGGTGCCGTCGAGGTCGAGCACCGTCTGGCCGGGCAGTGCACGCTTGAACGACGTCACGGCCGGCTGTGCGGCCGCCTCGGCCGCCGTGCGCAGGGCGTGAGCCCGGGTGGGCCCCAGGCTCCGCGCGTCGTAGAAGCCACGCTGCTCGCCACGGGCTGAGCCGACCGGCGAGGTCGAGGACGACGTGCGGGGGCTGCTCACGCTGGTCCTCGTGCTGGGACCGGCGGCGTACGACGTGGTCCCGGCGAGGCCGGCGGTGGCGAGGGCCGCGGCCGCTGCCATGGCGATGCCGGCCCGGCGGCGGCTGGGCAGGAACTGCTGAGTCATGTGTCTCCCTGTGAGTCGGCCACGGACCCGCGGCCTCCGTACTCTTTCCTGACAATCAGGCTCAGGGCAACCCTCGTTCGTCTCGGATTGGTTACGTTCCGGGCTCAGGTTTCGGGCGGGGCCTCGTCGGTGCCGACGACCCGGCGGATCTCGTCGATCGCGTCCCAGTCGTTGACGTGCATGCCGGCCACGATCGTGGCGCCACGCAGCCACCAAGCACGGAACTGGCGGCCCGGCACGTCGCCGGTCAGCACCACCCGGTCGTACCCCTCGGGTCCGGGGTTGCCGACGTACTCCATGCCGAGGTCGTACTGGTCGGTGAAGAAGTAGGGGAGTGCGGAGGCGTCGGTCGGGGTGCCGGTCAGGGTGGCCGCGAGCACCTTGCCGTGCTGGATGGCGGTGTCCCAGTGCTCGACCCGGAGCGGGTGCCCGAGCACGGGGTGGTCGACGTTGGCGACGTCGCCGATGGCGTAGACGTGCTCGTCCGCGGTGCGCAGCCGGCGGTCGGTGCGGATGCCGTTGTCGACCTCGAGGCCGGCGGCCTCGGCGAGCTCGGTGTTCGGCTGGACCCCCACCCCCACCACGAGGACGTCGACGTCGATCACGCTGCCGTCGCCGAGCGCGACCGTGGCGCCGTCACCGTTCGGCGTGATCGCGGTGACCTCCACCCCGGTGCGCAGGTCGACCCCGTGCTCACGGTGCAGGTCGGCGAAGACCTGAGCCACGTCCGGCCCGAGCACCCGCACCAGCGGGAGGTCGAGGGCCTCGAGGACGACGACCTCGGCGCCGTGCTGGCGGGCGGCCGAGGCGACCTCCAGACCGATCCAGCCGCCGCCGATGATCCCGATCCGGTTGCCCTCGGTGAGGTGGTCGCGCAGGGCGAGCGAGTCGTCGAGGGTGCGCAGGTAGACGACCGGGACCCCGCTCCCGTCGGCCAACGCGAGGTGGCGGGCCCGCGCCCCGGTGGCGACGACCAGCGTGTCGTAGTCGATCCACTCGCCCCCGGCCTCGACGCGCCGCCCCTCGCGGTCGATCGCCGTGGCGGGGGTGCTCGTGCGCAGGTCGATGTCGTGCTCGGCGTACCACTCACGCTCGTGCACGGCGGCGTCCGCGGGCTCGCCCTTGCCGAGCAGCAGGTCCTTGGAGAGCGGCGGACGTTCGTACGGCGGGTGGGGCTCGTCGGTGAGCAGCACGATCGGGCCCTCGTGGCCGCGCTCGCGCAGCTGGGTGACGAGGGTGCCGGCGGCCAGGCCGCCGCCCACGACGACGATCGGTGCACTCATCGGGAACTCCTGTCTCGGGTCAGGGTGAGGAACTCGGCGCGCGACGCGGGGTCGTCGCGGAGACGGCCCCGCAGCACGGTGGTCAGGGTGCTGGCCCCGGTGGCCCGTGCGCCGCGCAGACTCATGCAGCTGTGCTCGGCCTCGATCACGACGCCGACCCCCAGCGGTGCGAGCCGGTCGTGCAGGTGGTCGGCGACCTGGCTGGTCAGGCGCTCCTGGGTCTGCACCCGACGCGCGAAGAACTCCACCGTCCGGGCCAGCTTGGACAGGCCCAGGATCCGCTCGCCGGGCAGATAGGCCACGTGGGCGACACCCGTGAACGGCAGCATGTGGTGCTCGCAGAGCGAGCGCACGGGGATGTCGCGGACCAGCACCAGCTCGTCGTACCCCGAACCGTTGTCGAACGTGGTCAGGTCGAAGTCGGGCACGCGGAGCAGCTCGGCGTAGGCATCGACGAGGCGGCGCGGGGTCTCGGCCATGTCGGGACCCGAGACGGGAAGACCGAGCGCGGTCAGCATGGCCTCGGCGGCGTCGCGGGCCGCGTCGAGATCCACGTCGGGGGCGGGGTGGGAGACCCGCAGGGGGCGGACGAGCTGGGTGGTGGTCACGCGGCCTCCGGGGCTGGGCAGGGACTCTAAAAGAGAATATGATGCACGATAGTGAGGCGTTCGGCCCCGGTCAAGGGGCCACCGGCGAGGGAGGTGGCGTGGACCAGATCGGTGCGGTGGCGGTGCTCGCGGACCCGGTGCGTCGTCGCCTCTACGAGGCGGTGGCCGAGGCGACCACGCCCATCGGCCGTGAGGAGGCGGCCCGGCTCGCTGCCGTGCCCGTGCACTCTGCCCGCTTCCACCTCGACAAGCTCGTCGATGCCGGGCTGCTGGAGGTCAGCTTCGCGCGACTGACCGGCCGTAGCGGCCCGGGCGCCGGGCGGCCGGCGAAGCTCTACCGGCGCGGCGCGGGCGAGGTCGCCGTCTCACTGCCCCGGCGCGGTTACGACCTGGTCGGCGGGGTGCTTGCCGCCGCCCTCGAGCGAGCCCTGGGTGGCGCGGACATCACGGGGGCGCTCCGCGACGAGGCGCGGTCTCGAGGGCGCGCGTCGGGCACGTCGTACGACGGCTCGGGATCGGCCGACGAGCTCGACCGGGCCACGGCCGTCCTGGCGAGCGAGGGCTTCGAGCCGCAGCGCCTGGCCGACGAGGTGTGCCTACGCAACTGTCCGTTCGACTCCTTGGCCCGTCAGCACACCGAGCTCGTCTGCGGGGTCAACCTCGACTTCGTGGCCGGCGTGCTCGAGGGTCTCGGGTGCGCGAGCGCGCAGGCCCGGCTCCAGCCGGATGCCGAGCACTGCTGCGTGCGCGTGCACGCCGACTGACCGCCGGGCCCACCGACCAGGCGCTGTCGTGCCGCTGGCTCAGGGCATCACGGACTCGACCTCGACGGCGGTCTCCGTGGGTGGCGATGCGAAGCCCCCCTCGATCCCGGCCTCCATCCGGGGCACCAGGATCTCGTCGCGGAACGACTCCCAGCTGGCCTGCGAGTCATGCACGGCCATGATCGTCCAGCCGCCCTCGGAGGGACCGGCCGCGTGGAAGATCTGGCCGGCCGGCAGCTCGGTGGCGCTGGGGTGCACAGCGGCGATCGACGCGTCGTACTGCGCCCGGTTGCCGCCGGGGAAGAAGTGGATGACTCCGTAGGGCATGGTGGGCTCCTCGTGGTGGCAACGACAGCTCCGGGTCCGGAGCTACGGGTGGCCGCCGGCTGCGGGGAACGCGCCGACCGAGGAGACGTGGCCACGAGCTGGACACCCGACCTTCGAGGCTAGTCCTCTCCACCTGCCGAACGCATGACTCCCTCCGGCCCGGGGGCGGACCCGCGCGGCCGCTGGGCTCAGGACGAGTCAGCGTCCTCGAAGTGACCGGAGGTGTCGTGGCTCGCGAACGTGCTCGCCAGCTGCCGCGGCGTCCTGCCCGAGTGGCTCTCCTGGGTGGAGGGCTACGTGAGGAACTCCCGCATCGCCGCTAGTACGTCGTCCCGGCGGTCGATGAAGAGGTAGTGGCTGGCGCGGAGCTCCATGACGTGAGCATCCGCCGTCGATGCTGCGAAGCGGTCGCGACAGGCGCCCCGCCACGTCGCCTCGGCCCCCTGCCACTGGTCCCCGAGGGCGAAGATGGCCAGCGCGGGTGCGGTGATGTCGGAGTACGGGTGCCGGAACGCCTTCAGGGCTCGCACGAACGGCGCCGAAGCCGCGTCTCCGAACTTGTCCACCACTGACCCGTCCGCCAGCGTGTCGACCGTGGTGCGCAGCATGGCGTCGAGGGCAGGTCCCCGGATGTCGTCGGGGAGCAGGGAGTGGACGAAGTCGACGTACTCGTCGTACGACGCGAACCGCTCCGGGCTCGCTGCCTCTTCCGGCCACTCGGGGGTCGGGCTGTCGGCCCAGTCGTAGGCCCCGTCGAGGTAGACGATCCTGGCAACGCGATCGGGATGGCGAGCGGCAAGGGCTGAGACCTCACCACCTCCCATCGAGTGCCCCGCGACATGGGCGCGTTCGATGCCCAGGGCGTCGAGCAGGCGTCGCGCGTCCTCGGCGGCGTCGCCGAGTGCGTGGCCGCTCTGGGCTCGGTCGGTCAGCCCGTGCCCGCGCCGGGTCAGGGCGAGCACTCGGAACCGGTCGCTCAGGCGCGGGGCCAGCTCCGCGAAGATGTGGGCGGTGCAGCCCAGCCCGGCCAGCAGCAGCAGAGGCTCCCCGTCGCCACCCCAGTCCAGGTAGTGGAAGCGGACGCCGTCGAGGATGACGAACTCGTCGGAGGGTATGTCGATGGCGCCCGGCACTCGGCGACTGTATCGGCGACGAGCCAGGTCGCCGAGCCGAGGAAGACGCCTATCCCTTGATCGCGTCGAAGGCCTCAGTCGGTCGGGTTCGCCAGCAGCTCGCGGGCGTGGTCGAACACGGCCGGGTCGCCGGTGACCGTGATGTCGGCGTCGTCGCGGCGCTGCCAGAGCCAGGCGTCCATCGCACCGGCCTCGCCGGTCACCACGGCGTCGGCCGGTACGCCGGGGTGGCCGACGACATGCATGTCCTTCTCGTGGGCGTGCTCCTGGCCATCGGGCGCAGTGCCCGAGAAGGAGCCGATCTGGGTCCATACCGAGGTGCCGACGTCGGTGAGCCGGAACTCGAGGTAGTGCGGCAGCGGGTCGAAGCTGCCCCACGACGGGAGGTGGCCGTACATCACGTCCAGCACCTCTTCGACCCCGTCGGCGGCCAGCGCTGGTTCGAGCGGGGTGAGGTCGCCGGAGGCCAGTTCGGCGTCGAGTCGGTGGATGAGGGACTCGTGCGCCTGCCGGCGGTAGGTGAAGCCAACCGTGTGGTTGGCGGGGTCGCCTGACCACGAATAGGCGGCGTCGGCCGGGTGGGCCGCTTCGACGGTCGCAGCGAAAGCGGCGTGCACTTCGTCGTACGCCGCGAGGAGCGCGCCAGGGCCCTCGGGCCGTTCGGGCTTGGCGTACTCCATCTCGTCGGGGTGCCGCGGTCGGTTGGCGACGATGGCCTGCCACCGGTGCTGCACCTCGGTCAGGTGCCAGAGCAGGTCCGCGGCGGTCCACTCTGGGCAGGACGGGACGGGGGAGGTCGGGTCGCAGGCGGCGAGAACGTCACGGAATCGGGCGGACTCCCGACGGATGGCAGCGAGATAGGCGGGGTACTCGAGTCGAGTCATGCCTGGGACGTTACGAGGGCGCACCGACCATGGCGACCGGATATCGGCCCGTTGCAGGATGTGGTCCCGCTCGCTCCTCAGCCGCAGGGTGGGCCGCCCGTCGAGACGTGTGAGGCGGCGACGTAGCGTGGCGACTGCCGCCCGGGAGACGTCTCTCTCTCGGCCTAGGCGCCGTACCCGGGCTCCCAGTCGACGAGGTCGACCGTGGGAAGGTCACCGCGGCCCACGGCCTCGAACAGCCGTCGCACCTCGGATCGGTCGACCGCGCGACGGTGCCGCGGAGGGTCGTCTGTGTCCACGTTCTCCCAGACGAGCAGACCGCCAGATGTCGCCGACAGCGTCCATCCCGACTCGTCAGTCACGGCTATGTCGGGGTGCTCGACGTCGATCGGGATGTCCAGCTCGGCGAGCACGGAGTCCAGGCGGTCGGCGCTGAAGCCAAGCGAGGCTCCGGATCGATCGGTCAATACGGCGGCCACGTCGTTCAGGGTAGATGCCGCCAAGAAGGGGCGCCGTGCCCACCCTCATATCCCTTTGTGGAGAAGGGGATTCTCGGCCAGGAGACTGTCGGTGGTGGCGGTTAGCGTGAGCTCATGACCATCTCGCCGCGGCCGTTGGAGCATCCGTTGCTCGCGGTGGTGCGGGTGGTCGAGGAGGCGTTGGACGAGACGTCGTTGGCCGATCCGGTGTATCTGCCGACGGAGCAGAAGCGTGAGCTGTTGGTGGGGTTGACCCGGGTGGTGGACCGGTTGCAGGCGCGGCGGGCTGGGGTGCTGGCGGTCGCCGATGATGTCGCGGCGCAGGAAGCGGCCCGGTCGGCGGGGTCGTGGCTGGCGGGAGAGACCCACACGTCGCCGCGGGAGCTGGCGGCGGTCGAGCGGGTCGGTGCGGCGTTGGGACGGCGGTGGGGCCAGGTCGCCGAGGCGGTGGGGGGTGGGCGGAGCTCGTGGGAGCAGGCGGGGGTGCTGGTGCGGGCGTTGGAGGCGTTGCCGAGCGATCTCGATGCGGAGCTGGTGGCCAAGGCCGAGGCGCACCTGGTCGCCGAGGCGGGTCATTTCGGGCCGCGGGAGCTGGCCCGGCTCGGTCGGCGGGTGCTGGAGGTCGTGGCACCCGAGGTGGCCGACGCGGCCGAGGCGGCGGCGTTGGCTGAGGAGGAACGGCGTTCGTGGGCGGTGACCCGGCTCTCGTTCCGGCCACGTGCCGACGGGACCACTGATCTGCATGCCCGGCTCCCGGATCATGTGGCGTCGCGGCTGCGGGCCTACCAGGACGCCTTCACCTCACCGCGCCGTACCGGGGCGGCGGCGTTGGGCGATGTCGACCTGCTGCCGCTTCCGCGGCGGCGGGGTGAGGCGTTCTGCACGCTCCTCGAACAGATCCCGGCCGACCGGCTGCCGGCCCACGGTGGGACCGCGACATCGGTGATGGTGACCATCGACCTCGACACCCTGCGCAGCGGGCTGGGTCTGGGGGAGACCTCCACCGGCGAGTTCATCACCGCCGGGGAGGCACGACGGCTGGCCTGCACCGCCTCGATCGTCCCGGTGGTGCTCGGTGGCGCGGGGGAGACCCTCGACCTGGGTCGGGCTCGCCGGTTGTTCTCACCGGCCCAGCGCAAGGCGCTGGCGATCCGCGACCGCTGCTGCCGGGCCGAGGGCTGCGACATCCCCGCCGCCTGGTGCGAGGCCCACCACGCCCACTCGCCCTGGTCCCAGGGCGGCCGCACCGACCTGGCCCACGGCCTCCTGCTCTGCTCCTTCCACCA
>JAWWPM010000329.1:0-10586 GCA_033854915.1 Nocardioidaceae bacterium | reverse complement strand
TCGGGTCGAGGTGCGCCGTGGCGGTGGAGCCGCCCAGGTCGTCGTCCCAGTTCGCCGACCACTCGATCTTCATGTTCTTGCCCGAGATCAGTGACTTCGGCCTCGCGACCGGGGTGTGCTCCTGGGCGGGAGCGTCGGTCAGCGTGGCGTAGTCGTAGGTCCAGGGCTCGTAGTACTCGTTGATCGAGGGCAGCTTGGGATTGGAGAAGATCGTCAGCAGCTTCTTGAACCGGCCACCGGCCTTGAGCTTCAGTCGGCCACGCTTGTTCAGCTCCCAGCCGCCCTTCCACCTGTCCTGGTCCTCGTAGGTGCGCGGGTAGCCAAGCCCGGGCCGGGTCTCGACGTTGTTGAACCAGATGTACTCGGTGCCGGAACGGTTGGTCCACGCCTGCTTGCAGGTCACCGAGCAGGTGTGGCAGCCGATGCACTTGTCGAGGTTCATCACCATCGCCATCTGGGCCATGACCTTCATCAGTAGGTCACCTCCTGCGAGCGCTTGCGGATGATGGTGACCTCGTCGCGCTGGTTGCCCGTGGGGCCGAGGTAGTTGAACGCGAAGGTGAGCTGGCCGTAGCCACCGATCAGGTGGCTGGGCTTGACCAGCAGCCGGGTCAGGGAGTTGTGGATGCCGCCCCGCTTGCCCGACGTCTCGGCGAGCGGGACGTCGATCAGCCGGTCCTGGGCGTGGTACATGTACACCGTTCCCTCGGGCATCCGGTGCGAGACGATCGCCCGGGCGACCACCACGCCGTTGCGGTTGACGGCCTCGATCCAGTCGTTGTCCACGATCCCCACCTTGGCCGCGTCGCGGTCGCTCATCCAGATGTTCTGACCGCCGCGCGACAGCGAGAGCATGAACAGGTTGTCCTGGTACTCCGAGTGGATCGACCACTTGTTGTGCGGCGTCAGGTAGCGCACGGTCAGCCCCTCGACCTGGCCGCCCGACCCGTCCGACAGGTTTCCCAGCGCCGGCTCGGCGAACAGCGCCGCCATGTTGAGCGGCGGCCGGTAGACCGGCAGCCCCTCACCGAGCTCGGTCATCCAGTCGTGGTCGAGGTAGAAGTGCATCCGGCCGGTCAGGGTGTGCCACGGCTTCTTCCGCTCCACGTTGATCGTGAACGGCGAGTAGCGCCGGCCGCCGGTCTCGGAGCCCGACCACTCCGGTGAGGTGATCACCGGGACGGGCGGTCCCTGCGTGTCCGCGAAGGTGATCTGCTTGCCCTCGTGCTCCTCGGCCAGATCGGCCAGCCTCACACCGGTGCGCTTCTCGAGGGTCCGGAAGCCCTGGGTGGCCAGGTGGCCGTTCGTCGTACCGGAGAGAGCCAGGATCGCCTCGCAGACGTGGATGTCTCGCTTGAGCGACGGCCGGCCATCGGCCACGCCGCCGCGCACCGCGCCGTTCTTCGCCCGCAGGTAGTCGACCTGTTCCCCGAGCTCGAAGGTGACGCCCTTGGTGGTGGCGCCCAGGGTGTCGACGAGCGGGCCGAGCGCGTTCATCTTCTCGAAGACCGCGCCGTAGTCACGGACGACCTCGACCAGCTTCGGCATGGTCACGCCGGGGACCGGCTCGCACTCGCCCTTCTTCCAGTCGCGGACCACGCCGTGCGGGTTGGCCATCGCGTCGGGGGTGTCGTGGGTGAGCGGGACCGCCACGACGTCGGTGCGGACGCCCAGGTGGGTCGCAGCGAGCTCGCTGAACCTCTCCGCGATCGTCTGCCACGCGTCCCAGTCGGTGCGGGTCTGCCAGGGCGGGGCGATCGCGGGGTTGAAGGAGTGCACGAACGGGTGCATGTCGGTGGTGTTGAGGTCGTGCTTCTCGTACCACGTGGCGGCCGGCAGGACGACGTCGGAGAAGATCGTGGTGCTGGTCTGCCGGAAGTCGATGCACATCAACAGGTCGAGCTTTCCCTCGGGTGCCTCGTCGCGCCAGCGCACGTCGACCGGGCGCTGGTCCTCGGGTGTCTCGGTCGCCCGGACCGACGAGTCGGTGCCGAGCAGGTGCTTGAGGAAGTACTCGTTGCCCTTGCCCGACGAGCCGAGCAGGTTGGCCCGCCAGATCGACAGGATGCGTGGGTAGTTGCCGGGTGCGTCCGGGTCCTCGCCGGCGAACTCGAGCGCCCCGCTCTTCAGCTGCTCGACGACGTACTCCCCCACCGGCCGGCCGGCCGCGGCCGCGTCGTCGCTGAGGTCGAGCGGGTTGCGGTCGAACGTCGGGTACGACGGCATCCAGCCCATCCGGGCGCTCTGCGCGATCACGTCCGCCGTCGACTTGCCGGCGAGCTGCCCCTTGCCAGTGGTGGCGGAGAGCGTGTCCGCCCCGAACTGGTCGTAGCGGAACTGGTCGGTGTGGAGATACCAGAACGCGGTCTGGATCATGTTGCGTGGCGGCCGGTTCCAGTCCAGGGCGTTGGCGATCTGGGTGTAGCCGGTGATCGGCCGGACCTTCTCCTGGCCGACGTAGTGCGCCCAGCCGCCGCCGTTGACGCCCTGGCAACCGGTCAGGTTGGTCAGGGTCAGGAACGCGCGGTAGATCGTGTCGGAGTGGAACCAGTGGTTGGTGCCCGCGCCCATCACGATCATCGAGCGACCGTGCGACTCCTCGGCGTTCGCGGCGAACTCGCGGCCGATCCGGGCCGCGGTCGACGCCGGCACGCCGGTGATCGATTCCTGCCAGGCAGGGGTGTACGGCGACTCCGCGTCGTCGTAGCCGGTGGCCCACTGTCCGGGCAGCGGTCCCGCCGCCCCGGAACGCGCGACGCCGTACTGGGCAAGGAGCAGGTCGAAGACCGTGGTCACCAGGTGCCCACCGATGCGCCGGGTCGGCACCCCACGCGGCAGGTCGGCGGCGGCGCCGTCGGGGGTGTCGAAGCGCGGCATCCGGACCACTACCGCTTCGGTCGAGGAGTCGAGCAGCGAGAGCACCGGGTCGACGTCGCCGAGCTCGAGGTTCCACAGACCAACGCCCGCGTCGCCGTACCGGTGGCCGAGCGAGCCGTTGGGCACTACGGCCTCACCCGTGCGGGCGTCCACGAGGACGGTCTTGAAGGCGGCGTTCTCCTCGGTCGCGTGCTCCGCGAGGTCGGCGGCGGTGAGGAACTTGCCGGCGGTGTACTCCCCGTCACCCGCCTCGTCGAGCCGCACCAGGTGCGGCAGGTCGGTGTAGGTCTTCACATAGCTGGTGAAGTACGGCGTCTCGCGATCGACGAAGAACTCCTTCAACACCACGTGGCCCATGGCCATCGCCAGCGCCGCGTCGGTGCCCGGCTTCGCGGGCAGCCACTCGTCGGCGAACTTCACGTTGTCGGCGTAGTCGGGCGCGACCGCGATCACCTTCTGCCCGCGGTACCGGGCCTCGGTCATCCAGTGCGCGTCAGGTGTCCGGGTGACCGGGAGGTTCGAGCCCCACATGATCAGGTAGCCGGCGTTCCACCAGTCGCCGGACTCGGGCACGTCGGTCTGGTCGCCGAACACCTGCGGGGACGCGACCGGCAGGTCGGCGTACCAGTCGTAGAAGCTCAGCATCGAGCCGCCGACCAGGTTGACGAACCTGGCGCCGGAGGCGTGCGAGACCATCGACATGGCGGGGATCGGGGAGAAGCCGGCGACCCGGTCGGGACCGTACTTCTTGATGGTGTGGACGTGTGCCGCGGCCACGATCTCGGCCGCCTCGTCCCAGGTGGCGCGCACGAGCCCGCCCTTGCCCCGCGCGGACTTGTAGGCCTTGGCACGCAGGGGGTTCTCCACGATGTGTTCCCAGGCACGCACCGGGTCGCCGTCGTGCTGGGCCTTGGCCTCCCGGAACATCTGCAGCAGGACGCCACGCACGTAGGGGTAGCGGACCCGCGTCGGCGAGTAGGTGTACCAGGAGAACGCCGCACCGCGCGGGCAGCCGCGGGGCTCGTAGTCCGGCGAGTCGGGGCCCGGCGAGGGGTAGTCGGTCTGCTGGGTCTCCCAGGTGATGATCCCGTCCTTGACGTAGACCTTCCAGGAGCACGAGCCCGTGCAGTTCACGCCGTGCGTGGAGCGCACCACCTTGTCGTGGCTCCAGCGGTCGCGGTAGAAGTCGTCGGCCTCACGACCGCCGGCCTTCGAGATCGTCCGCAGGTCGGCCGAGACCGTGCCCTTGGTGAAGAACCGTCGGCTCCGCACCAGGGCGTCGGTGAGCGGGTTGTCCAAACCGGGGGGGCCAGCTGCGGCGCGCTTCATGCGACCCGGGGGGCAGCGGTACGACGTGTGGTCGCGGCCAGCAGCAGCACGAGCAGAGCCATCACCGACAGCGCGAGCAGACCGGTGCGGTAGTCGCCCGAGTGGCCGAAGATCGAGCCCATCACCAGCGGCGGAACGAAGCCGCCGAGGCCTCCAGCAGCGCCGACGATCCCGGTGACCGACCCGACCTGGGCCGCGGGGGCTCGCTGCGCCACCAGGGCGAAGGTGGCTCCCGAGGCCGTGCCGAGGGCTCCGGCCATGCCCAGGAAGACGATGGTGCCGAGGGGGGCGAGTGTGGGCGTCGACGACTGGACAAGGGCGCCGACCGCCACCACGGCGAACGCGACGGTGAGCACCGAGCCCGGCCGCACACGATCCGAGAGCCAGCCACCGACCGGCCGCATCAGGACCGCGACGAGCACGAAGCCGGCCATCCTGTTCGACGCGTCCGCCGGGGTGAGGGTGTAGGCGTTCTTCAGGTAGGTCGGCAGATAGACGCTGAAGGCGACGTAGCCGCCGAAGCCGATCGCGTAGAGCGCAGCGGCCTGCCAGGTGATCCGGAGCACCGCCGCCGAGCCCAGCCGCTTGGCCAGGGACTCGGTCGGGATCGTGCGGCCGGGGGCGTCGCGCAGCACCACGGCAGCCAGCACGCCGTACGCCGTGAGCACGAGGGCGGTGATCACGAACGGCGTGCTGGTGGTGTGGGCGTTGACGAGCTTCACCGTGGTCAGGGCGCTGATCGCGGTGCCGCCCATGCCGGCGCCGAACACACCGATCGCGAATCCGCGGCGCTCCCGCGGGAACCAGGCGCTGACGAACGGGACGCCGACCGCGAAGGCGGTGCCCGCGATGCCGAGGAAGAAGCCGCCGAAGAGCAGCGCGGCCAGGCTGGAGTGGCCGAACAGGCCGAGGTAGAGAACCGGGACCACGGTGACGAGGGAGACGATCGGGAACATCACCCGTCCGCCGAAGCGGTCGGTGAGTGCGCCCACCGGGATGCGGCCCAGGGAGCCCACCACCACCGGGACCGCGACCAGCAGGGACTGCTGGAACGACGACAGCTCGAGGGCCACGGTGAACGACACCGCGAGCGGGGACAGCAGGGCCCAGGCCCAGAAGTTGAGGGCGAAGCCCAGGGTGGCCATCCCCAGCATCAGTCCCGTGCGACCGTTCGTCGCAGTGCGTACCCCTGTGCTGGACATGTCCGCTCCTTTGCGCCGCAGATGTTTGCGTTGGAACCACCATTGCTGGGACGCAGCAGTTGCGGTCAGGGACCTAAGTCACCATAGCCGGGGCACAACGACGGGACCCGCCGGTCGGTGCGGTGTCTACAGTCGACGCGTGAGGGCAACCACGAGCAGCGACGAGACCGTGGCGACTTCCGTCGAGGCGGACGCCGGCGACATCAGCGCCCTGATGTTCGCCAGTCGGGCCGTCCTGGCCGCCGCCGTCCGGGCACTCGAGAGCGTCGACGCGACGGTGTCGGTCCCCCAGATGCGCGTGCTGGTGCTGCTGTGGACCGGCGCGCCCCTCAACCTGTCGGCCGTGGCCGAGGGCCTGGGCGTCAACGCGTCCAACGCCAGCCGGACCTGTGACCGCCTGGTTGCCGCCGGTCTGGTGGACCGCGGCGAGCGAGCCGTCGACCGCCGACACGTCGCCCTCACCCTGACCACGCGCGGTCGCACCCTCGTCGAGGGGCTGATGGCGCGTCGCGAGCAGGAGCTCGCCACCATCGTGGCCCGGATGAGCGAGGTCGACCGGCGCCACCTGATGACCGCCCTCGCGCCCTTCAACCAGGCTGCGAGCTCCGATCTGTGGCCGAGCCGGGGGCCGAGCGTGGCGCGCGACCCGCGCCTGCTCGAGTGGGGCATCTGACTCTCAGCGGACCCGGCTCCCCCAGCCCCCCGTGCGGGCCGCCGCGGCGACCTCGTCGACCACGGCGTCCAGGTCGGCATCGACGAGGCCGACCGTCACCCGGATGTGGCCCTGCGCACTCGGCAGCACGTCGAACGGCGTACCGGGGGCGACCCCGATGCCGCGAGACGCCAGGCGCACCAGGGCGGCCGACTCGTCGTGCACCGGAACCCAGACATTGAGCCCGTCGTCACCGCCGACCTCGACGCCCCGGGCGGCCAGCGCGTCGACGAACGCCCGGCGCCGGCGCGCGTACTCCTCGCGGGCAGTGGCCACCTCGGCCCGGCTCCGGTCGTCGGTGAGCAAGTCGAGCAGCATCCGCTGCAGGAGTCGGCTGCTCCAGCCCTGGCCGAGCTGGCGCAGGTGCCGCACGTCGGCCATCAGCGCCTCGGGCCCGCTCATCGCGGCCAGCCGCAGGTCGGGGCCGTGGGACTTGGAGAAGCTGCGCACGTGCACGGTCTGCTCCGGCAGCCACCTACCGAGGCTGACCTCGGGCGCGGTCGAGATCGCGCTGGCCGAGTCGTCCTCCACGACCACGGTCTCCGTGCCCTCGAGCAGCCTGGCCAGCGCGCGCGCCCGTTGCGCGGACAACGAGATGCCGGTGGGGTTCTGGCCGCGCGGCTGGAGGAACACCGCGCGCACCGGGCCTGCCTGGGCCTCGGCGAACGCCGCCGGGGCCGGGCCCTCGGAGTCCAGCGGTACGCCGACCACCTCGACGCCGGCGGCCTCGAGCAGGTCGAGGATCGGCGGGAACGACGGGTGCTCGACCACGACCCGGTCGCCGTACCGCAGCAGCGTGCGGATGACCAGCTCCATCCCGTCCAGTGCACCGTCCACGACCGTGAGCGCCGGCGGGCGGTAGGGCCAGCCCGCCAGGAGCACCTCGGCCAGCTCGGGCAGCACCGGGTCGTCGAGGTAGCTGTGCGGCGTGCCCGCCGTGGTCACCGCGCGCAGCGCCCGGGCCAGGCCGGGCAGGAGGCCCTCGTCGGGGATGCCGGTGGACAGGTCGAGGGTGAAGCCGGCCTGGTGCTCCAGCGCCTGCCGGTAGCGACCCTCCCGGGGAGCCGAGACGTCGGCCACCACGGTGCCGCGCCGGCCCTCGGTGCGCAGGGTGCCGGCGCGGGCGAGCAGGCCCCACGCGGCACTGACCGTGGTCGGCGAGAGGGTCAGCTCGTGGGCGAGCCCGCGGATCGGCGGCAGCCGGTCACCCGGCGCGAGGACCCCGTCGCGGATCGCCCGGCCGACGGCCCCCGCCAGCCCCTTGGCGGTCGGCTCGTCCAGGCGGCGCTCGATCTCGGAGATCACGGAGCGAGAGAGTGTCGGCACGCTTTGTAACATAGCAATCACCATGTTGTTTGGAACACATCTGGCACATAGATTGTCACCATGACGACACGCATCCCCCACTGGATCGACGGTCGGCCCACCGAGGGCACCTCCGGGCGCACCTCGCCGGTGTTCAACCCGGCCACCGGACTCGAGTCCGCGCAGGTCGACCTGGCGTCGGTGGCCGAGGTCGACGCCGCCGTGGCCAGCGCCCGTGCTGCGGCAACCCAGTGGCGGCACGCGTCGCTCTCGAAGCGCTCGGGTGTGCTCTTCGCGTTCCGCCACCTGCTCCAGGAGCACTCCGACGAGCTCGCGAGCATCATCACCGCCGAGCACGGCAAGGTGCACGCGGACGCGCTCGGCGAGATCGCCCGCGGCCTGGAGAACGTCGAGTTCGCCGCCGGCGTGCCACAGCTGATGAAGGGCGGCTTCTCCGAGCAGGCCGGCACCGACGTCGACGTCTACAGCATCCGCCAGCCGCTCGGCGTCGTCGCCGGCATCACGCCGTTCAACTTCCCGGCCATGGTGCCGCTGTGGATGTGCGCCAACGCGATCGCCTGCGGCAACGCCTTCATCCTCAAGCCGAGCGAGAAGGACCCGGGTGCCTCAATGCTCCTGGCCCGGCTCTGGCAGGAGGCCGGGCTGCCCGACGGCGTCTTCACCGTGCTCCAGGGCGACAAGGAGGCCGTGGACCGGCTGCTCCGGCACCCCGACGTGGCCGCGATCAGCTTCGTCGGCTCGACCCCGATCGCGCGGTCGATCTACGAGACCGGCACCGCCCACGGCAAGCGGGTGCAGGCCCTCGGCGGGGCGAAGAACCACGCCCTGGTGCTGCCCGACGCCGACCTCGACGTCGCCGCCGACGCGCTGGTCTCCGCGGCGTACGGCGCGGCCGGCGAGCGCTGCATGGCCCTCTCGGTCGCGGTCGCCGTCGGCGACGTCGCCGGCCCTCTGGTCGACGCCCTCGCCGTGCGCCTGCCCAAGCTCGTGATCGGCGACGGCGCCCAGGCCGGCACCGACATGGGCCCGTTGATCACCCGCGAGCACCGCGACCGGGTCGCCTCCTACGTCGACGCCGGCGAGGCGTCCGGCGCCACGGTCGTCGTTGACGGCCGCGCGTGCGGTGTGCCGGCCGACGGCTTCTTCCTCGGCGCGACCCTGCTCGACCACGTGACCCCCGAGATGACCGTCTACCGCGACGAGATCTTCGGACCGGTGCTCGGCGTCGTTCGCGTCGAGACCTACGACGAGGGCCTGGCGCTGATCAACAGCAACCAGTACGCCAACGGCACCGCGATCTTCACCCGCGACGGCGGTGCCGCCCGCCGGTTCCAGTACGACGTGGAGGTCGGCATGGTCGGCATCAACGTGCCGATCCCGGTGCCGGTCGCCTACTACTCCTTCGGTGGCTGGAAGGACTCCCTCTTCGGAGACACCCACATGTACGGCCCCGAGGGCATCAGCTTCTACACCCGGGGCAAGGTGGTCACGTCCCGCTGGCCCGATCCGGCCTCCTCGAGCGTCGACCTCGGCTTCCCGAGGACCCGCTGATGACCACGACCGCGCACCTGCTCCCGTCGTACGACGACGAGACCACCCGCCGCCTCGACCGCGCGCACGTCTTCCACTCCTGGTCGGCCCAGGCGCTCATCGACCCGATGCCGATCGTGCGCGCCGAGGGCAGCTGCTTCTGGGACGCCGACGGCAAGCGCTACCTCGACTTCTCCTCGCAGCTGGTCAACGTCAACCTCGGCTACCAGCACCCGGCCGTGATCGAGGCGATCCGCGAACAGGCCGGGCGACTGGTCACCGTTGCTCCGAGCTTCGCCAACGACACCCGTTCGGAGGCCGCCCGGCTGATCGCCGAGGTGGCGCCCGACGGCCTGGACCGCGTGTTCTTCACCAACGGCGGCGCCGACGCCAACGAGAACGCGGTCCGGATGGCGAGGCTGCACACCGGCCGGAGCAAGGTGCTCGCGACCTACCGCAGCTACCACGGTGCGACCACCGGCGCGATCACCCTGACCGGCGACCCGCGGCGCTGGGCCTCGGAGCCCGCGATGCCCGGGGTCGTGCACTTCTGGGGCCCCTACGCCTACCGCTCCGCGTTCCACGCGACCGACGAGGCCGAGGAGGGCGCTCGCGCGTTGCAGCACCTGCGCGACACGATCATGGTCGAGGGACCAGCCACGATCGCGGCGATCCTGCTCGAGACCGTGGTCGGCACCAACGGCATCCTGGTGCCGCCCGACGGCTACCTCGCCGGCGTCCGCGAGCTCTGCGACGAGCACGGCATCCTGCTGATCGCCGACGAGGTGATGGCCGGCTTCGCGCGCTGTGGCGAGTGGTTCGCCGTCGACCGCTGGGAGGTCACCCCCGACCTGATCACCTTCGCCAAGGGCGTGAACTCCGGTTACGTCCCGCTCGGCGGCGTGCTGATCTCCGACGCCGTCGCGGCGACGTTCGACGAGCGCCCCTACCCGGGCGGCCTGACCTACTCCGGCCACCCTCTGGCTTGCGCCTCGGCGGTCGCGTCGATCAACGTGATGCGGGAGGAGAAGGTCATCGACTACGCCCGCACCCTCGGCACGGACGTGATCGGGCCGGAGCTCCGCGCGCTGGCCGAGCGTCACCCGTCGATCGGCGAGGTACGCGGCCTGGGTGTGTTCTGGGCGCTCGAGCTGGTCCGCAACCGGGAGACCCGCGAGCCACTGGTCCCGTTCAACGCGGCGGGCCCGGCGGCCGGGCCGATGAACGAGCTGGCAGCCGCCTGCAAGCAGCGCGGGCTGTGGCCGTTCGTCCACTTCAACCGGCTGCACGTCGTACCCCCGTGCACGACGTCGGCCGACGAGATCCGTGAGGGGATCGCCATCCTCGACGAGGCGCTCGAGGTCGCCGACGGCTACTGCGACTGACGGCACCGGAGCGCAATTGTTGGCGCGGTCAAGGGTCCGCCGGGGGTCCTCAATCCAACGGGCCACATCAGCTAGCACCGTCGCTCGGGTGGGCGTGCTCGGGCAGCGATCGTCGTGCTGATGTCGTGCGTCAGCCTGTCCCTTCCGGTGGCGCACCATTCATGCGTTCGTGCAGGGCAGGATCGCAGCCGGCACCAGTACGGTGGGGATCCGCAACCCCGGCCA
>JAWWPM010000328.1:0-8684 GCA_033854915.1 Nocardioidaceae bacterium | reverse complement strand
CGCGGCATTGGTGTCCATGAGCTCTATCAAGGTCGTCTCCAGACGCGTCCGTCGCGGGCCAGCATCTTGTCCGCGGACGGTGGACCCCAGGTGCCGGCTTCGTACTGGTCGGGCCGGCCCTTCTTGGCCCAGTGCTCGAGGATCGGGTCGAGGATCTGCCACGACTGCTCCACCTCGGCGTGCCGGGGGAACAGCGGTGGGTCGCCCAGCAGCACGTCGAGGATCAGCCGCTCGTAGGCCTCGGCGCTCGACTCGGTGAACGAGCCGCCGTAGGCGAAGTCCATGTTCACGTCGCGGATCTCCATGGCAGTCCCGGGCACCTTCGAGCCGAACCGGATCGTCATGCCCTCGTCGGGCTGGATCCTGATCACCAGCGCGTTGTGGGTGAGCTCCTCGGTCGCGGTCTTGTTGAACGGCAGGTGGGGCGCCGGCTTGAAGACCACCGCGACCTCGGTCACCCGGCGGCCGAGCCGCTTGCCCGTGCGCAGGTAGAACGGCACGCCTGCCCAGCGGCGGTTGTCGACGTGCAGGGTCACGGCGGCATACGTCTCGGTGGTCGATGTCTTGCGGACCCCTTCCTCCGCGAGGAAGCCGACGACCTGGTCACCACCCTGCCAGCCGGCGGCGTACTGCCCGCGCGCGGTGGACAGGTCCAGCCGCGGCGGCAGGCTGACGCTGGAGAGCAGCTTGAGCTTCTCGATCCGCAGGTCCTCGGCCCCGAACGACGTGGGCTCCTCCATCGCCACCAGCGACATCAGCTGCATCAGGTGGTTCTGGATGACGTCGCGCGCCGCACCGATGCCGTCGTAGTAACCGGCACGACCGCCGATGCCGATGTCCTCGGCCATCGTGATCTGCACGTGGTCGACGTAGTTGGAGTTCCAGATCGGCTCGAACATCGCGTTGGCGAAGCGCAGCGCCAGGATGTTCTGGACCGTCTCCTTGCCGAGGTAGTGGTCGATGCGGAAGATCGAGCCCGACGGGAAGACGTCGGCCAGGATCGCGTTCAGCTCGCGTGCCGACTCGAGGTCGTGGCCGAACGGCTTCTCCACCACCACGCGCCGCCACGAGCCCGGCGCGGGGTGGGCCAGACCGTGCTCCTTGAGCTGGCCGACCACGTCACCGAAGAAGCCGGGTGGGATCGCCAGGTAGAAGGCGTGGTTGCCGCCGGTGCCGCGGACCTCGTCGAGCTCCTCGATGGTGCGGCGCAGCGTGTTGAAGGCGACGTCGTCGTCGAAGTTGCCCGGCACGAAGCGGAAGCCCTCGGCGAGCTGTTTCCACACCTCTTCACGGAACTCGGTCCGGGCATGCTGCTTGACCGAGTCGTGCACCACCTGCGCGAAGTCCTCGTCGGCCCAGTCGCGCCGGGCGAAGCCGGTCAGGCTGAAGCCGGGCGGCAGCAGGCCGCGGTTGGCGAGGTCGTAGATCGCCGGCATCACCTTCTTGCGGGACAGGTCGCCGGTCACCCCGAAGAGCACCATCCCGCACGGACCGGCGATCCGCGGAAGACGTCGGTCCTCGGGGTCGCGGAGCGGGTTCACCCAGTCGTTCATCGCTGCCGCTGCTTCCGGTAGTAGGAGATGAGGGCCTGTGTCGAGGCGTCCTGCGCGGCGAACGCGTCGGCGTCGCCGGAGATGGCGGGACCGACCTGCTGGGCCAGCTGCTTGCCGAGCTCGACGCCCCACTGGTCGAAGCTGTCGATGCCCCAGACCGCGCCCTGCGTGAACGTGATGTGCTCGTAGAGCGCTACCAGCTGGCCCAGCACCGACGGGCTGAGCTCGGCCGCCATGATCGACGCCGTCGGCCGGTTGCCGGTGAAGACCCGCGCCGGGACCACGGCCTCCGCGGTGCCTTCGGCGCGGACCTCGTCGGCGGTCTTGCCGAACGCCAGCGCCCGGGTCTGGGCGAAGAAGTTGGCCAGGAAGAGCTCGTGCACGTCCACGGTCTCGCCGTCGTGGGTGTCCTGCAGAGGGTGCGCAGGGTTGGCCACCGCGATGAAGTCCGCCGGGATCAGGCGGGTGCCCTGGTGGATCAGCTGGTAGAAGGCGTGCTGTCCGTTGGTGCCCGGCTCGCCCCAGAAGACCTCGCCGGTGTCGGTCGTGACCGGTGTGCCGTCCCAGCGCACGCTCTTGCCGTTGGACTCCATGGTGAGCTGCTGGAGGTACGCCGGGAACCGGTGCAGCAGCTGGGCGTAGGGGAGTACGACGTGGCTCTGGGCCCCGAGGAAGTTGACGTACCAGACGTTGAGCAGGCCCATCAGCACCGGCACGTTGTGGGCGAGGTCGGTGGTCCGGAAGTGCTCGTCCATCGCGTGGAACCCGGCCAGGAACTCCGCGAAGCGCTCGGGCCCGATCGCCACGACCAGTGAGGTGCCGATCGCGGAGTCGAGGGAGTAGCGCCCACCGACCCAGTCCCAGAAGCCGAAGGCGTTGTCGGGGTCGATGCCGAACTCCTCGACCTTGTCGAGCGCCGTCGAGACCGCGACGAAGTGCTTCTCGACCGCCTCCCGCTGGTCGGACCCCGTCAGTCCGTCGAGCAGCCACGCCTTGCAGAGCCGGGCGTTGGTGAGGGTCTCCAGGGTGCCGAACGTCTTGCTGGACACGATGAACAGGGTCGTGGCCGGGTCGAGACCGGCGAGCTTGGTGGCGGCATCGGTCGGGTCGATGTTGGAGATGAACCGGCACTCGAGGCCCGGCTCTCCATCGGGCAGAGTCCGGTAAGGCGCCAGGGCTTCGTACGCCATCACCGGACCGAGGTCGGAGCCACCGATCCCGATGTTGACGACCGTCCGGATCCTTTCGCCGGTCGCGCCGGTCCAGGCCCCGCTGCGCACCTGCTCCGCGAACGCGTAGACCCGCCCGAGCACCTCGTGCACGTCGCCGACGACGTCCTGGCCGTCGACCTCGAGGCTCACGTCGGCCGGGTCGCGCAGCGCCGTGTGCAGGACGGCGCGGTCCTCGGTGACGTTGATGTGCTCACCGGCGAACATCGCGTCGCGGCGCCCGGCCAGCCCGACCTCGTCGGCGAGCGCCAGCAGGGCCGCGAGCACGTCGTCGGTGAGGAACGACTTGGACAGGTCGACGTGGAGGTCGCCGGCGGTGAACGTGAAGCGCGGCACGCGTCCAGGGTCGTCGGCGAACCAGGCCCGCAGGTCCGGCTCGAACCCGTCGGCCAGGGCGCGCAGCCGCGACCAGGCCGCGGTAGAGGCGGGGTCGACGGGCGCTGGGGTCACTGCTGCGCCTTGGCCTGCTCGAGCTGGGTGGTCACGGTCTCGCCGAGCTCGGTCCACGCGGTGACGAACTTCTCGACACCCTCCTTGATCAGGACCTCGATGACGTCGTCGTAGTCGATGCCGGCGTCGGCCAGCGCGGACATGTGGGCCGCGGCGTCGGCGTAGTGGGGCCGGACCTGGTCGCCCCTGATCTCGCCGTGGTCGGCGACGGCGTGCATGGTCGCCTCGGGCATCGTGTTGACGGTGTCCTCGACGACGAGGTCGTCGACGTACATCGTGTCGCGGTAGTCGGGGTTCTTCACCCCGGTCGAGGCCCACAGGGGGCGCTGGCGGCGGGCACCGTCGGCCTCGAGCGAGGCCCAGCGCTCGCCCGCGAGGACCTCCTCGTAGGCCTGGTAGGCCAGTCGGGCGTTCGCGACGCCGGCCTTGCCCTTGAGGTCAGCATCCGTGCCGGGGCCGGACGTCGTGGCGTCGAGCCGCTTGTCGATCTCGGTGTCGACGCGGGAGACGAAGAACGACGCGACCGAGTGGATGGTGGTCAGGTCGTGGCCGTTCTCGCGGGCCTGCTCGAGGCCGGCGAGGTGGGCCTCCATCACGTCGCGGTACTGCTGGAGGCCGAAGATCAGGGTGACGTTGACGCTGATGCCGGCGGCCAGGGTCTCGGTGATCGCGGGGCCCCCCTCGGGGGTGCCGGGGATCTTGATCATCAGGTTGGGCTGGTCGACGGTCTTCCAGAGGTCGGCCGCCTCGGCGACCGTGGCGGCGCCGTCGTGGGCCAGTCCGGGGGAGACCTCGATGGAGACCCGGCCGTCGACGCCGTCGGTGGCGTCGTACACGGGCCGCAGCACCTTGCACGCCTCGCGCACGTCGTCGGTGGTGAGCACCCGCACGGTCTGGTCGGTGTCGGAGCCGAGGGCCGCCAGCTCGCGGATCTGGGCGTCGTAGCGCTCGCCCTTGCTCAGCGCGGCCTGGAAGATCGACGGGTTGGACGTCACGCCGACCACGTGGGAGTGCTCGACCAGGTCGGCGAGGTTGCCGGTCTCGAGCCGCTCGCGGGAGAGGTCGTCGAGCCAGATGGACACTCCCGCGTCGGAGAGCTGCTGCAAGCGGTCGGTCATGATGTCTGCTCCTAGTTCGTTGCGCTCCGGATGCTGTCCTGGGCGGCGGCCGCGACGGCCTCCGCGGTGATGCCGAACTCGCGGTAGAGACGCTCGTAGTCGGCCGAGGCGCCGTAGTGGTCGAGCGAGACGATGCGGCCGTGGTCGCCGACGACCTCACGCCAACCCTGGGAGACCCCGGCCTCGACCGAGACCCGGGCCTTCACGATCGGCGGGATGACCGTTTCGCGGTAGGCAGTCTCCTGCGCGTCGAACCATTCCCGGCACGGCATGGAGACCACGCGCGCGCGCACCCCCTCGGCCGCCAGCAGCTCGCGGGCGCGGACGGCGAGCTGCACCTCGGAGCCGGTGCCGACCAGGACGACGTCGGGCTGGCCGCCGTCGACGTCGAGCAGCACGTAGCCCCCGCGGTGGACGTTGCTGGTGTCGGCAAAGCCGTCCTCACCGCGCGGGAAGACCGGGAGGTTCTGCCGCGAGAGCACGAGCCCGGCCGGCCGGTCGGTCTGCTCGAGGATGGTCTGCCAGCAGGCGGCCGTCTCGTTGGCGTCCGCCGGGCGTACGACGTCGAGCCCCGGGATCGTGCGGAGCGCGGCGAGGTGCTCGACCGGCTGGTGGGTCGGGCCGTCCTCCCCGAGCCCGATCGAGTCGTGGGTCCAGACGTAGGTGACCGGCAACCCCATCAGGGCCGCGAGCCGGACCGCACCGCGCATGTAGTCGGAGAACGTGAGGAAGGTGCCGCCGAAGACCCGGGTGCCGCCGTGCACGGCGATGCCGTTCATGATCGCGCCCATGCCGTGCTCGCGGATCCCGAAGTGCAGCACGCGCCCGGCCAGCGGGTCGGCCTTCCACATCTTGGTGGCGCGGTTGCCGGGCAGGAAGGAGGGGGCGCCGTCGATGGTCGTGTTGTTGGAGCCGGCCAGGTCGGCCGAGCCGCCCCAGAGCTCGGGCAGGGTCTCGGCGAGCGCGTTGATCACCTTGCCGGACGCCACCCGGGTGGCGACCCCCTTCTCATCGGCGGGGAACGACGGCAGCTTCGCGGCCCAGCCCTGGGGCAGGGTGCGGGTCTGCAGCCGGTCGAAGAGCGCGGTGTCGGCCGAGGGCTTGCGCGCCCACGCGTCGTACGCCGTGGCCCACTCGGCCTGCGCGGTCTTGCCGCGCTCGACGGCCTGACGAGTGTGCTCGAGCACGCCGGTGGGCACCTCGAAGCTCTGCTCGGGGTCGAACCCGAGCACCTTCTTGGTGGCCGCGACCTCGTCGTCGCCGAGCGCGGAGCCGTGCGCCTTGCCGGTGTTCTGCGCGTCCGGAGCGGGCCAGGCGATGATCGTGTGCAGCACGATGAAGCTCGGCTTGTCGGTGACCGCCTGCGCCTTGCGGATGGCGTCGTAGAGGGCGGGGACGTCCTCGACGTACTTCGTGCCGTCGTTGGTCCAGTCGACGTGCTGAACGTGCCAGCCGTAGGCCTCGTAGCGGGCGCCGACGTCCTCGCCGAGGGCGATGTCGGTGTTGTCCTCGATCGAGATCCGGTTGTGGTCGTAGATCACCGTCAGGTTGCCGAGCTCCTGCACGCCGGCGATCGCGGAGGCCTCCGCGGAGACGCCCTCCTCGATGTCGCCGTCGGAGCAGAGGGCGTAGATCTGGTGGTCGAAAGGCGAGTCGCCGAGGGCGGCGTTCGGGTCGAGGAGGCCGTGCTCGCGCCGGGCGGCCATGGCCATGCCGACGGCGTTGCCGATGCCCTGCCCGAGCGGCCCGGTGGTGGTCTCGACCCCGGCGGTGTGGCCGAACTCCGGGTGGCCCGGGGTCTTGCTGCCCCAGGTGCGCAGCGCCTTGAGGTCGTCGAGCTCGAGGCCCCAGCCGCCGAGGAACAGCTGGATGTAGAGAGTCAGGCTGGAGTGTCCGCAGGAGAGGACGAAGCGATCGCGCCCCGGCCAGTGCGGGTCGGCGGGGTTGTGCTGCATCACCTTCTGGAACAGCAGGTAGGCGGCCGGAGCCAGGCTCATCGCCGTGCCGGGGTGTCCGTTGCCCACCTTCTGGACGGCGTCCATGGCCAGCACCCTGACGGTGTCGACGGCCTTCTCGTCCAGCTCGGTCCAGTCCAGCTTCGCGGGTGTCGTGCTCACGCGGTAGTTCCCTTCCAAGCGGGTTCGCGGGGTGTCGTCCGGGCGGCGCCTCAGCCGTCTCCGACCTTACCCACCCCGGGCGATAGACTGCGAGGCACGTCGTACCCGTTCACCTGCCCCCACCTCTGCCAGTCATCTGCCCCGTACCCGAGGATCTCCGTGACATACGTCGGCCAGTCGGCCCCGGCACGATCCGAGCCGGACGCACCTCGGGCCACCGGTCCGTCCCACCTCAAGGACGTGGTCGCGGCGTACGTCGGGCTCACCAAGCCGCGGGTCATCGAGCTCTTGCTGCTGACCACGGTGCCGGTGATGTTCTTCGCCGCGCGCGGTATCCCCGACCTGGGTCTGGTCGTCGCCACCGTGGTCGGCGGCGCCCTGTCGGCAGGATCCGCCTCCGCCCTGAACTGTGTCTACGACCGCGACATCGACGAGCAGATGCGCCGCACCCGGCGGCGGGCGCTCCCGCGGCACATGGTCTCGACCCGCAGCGCTCTGGTCTTCGGCATCACTTTGGGCGTCGTGGCGACCGTGATCCTGACGGTCTGGGTCAACCCGCTGTCGGCAGTGCTGTCGCTGGTCGCCGAGTGCTTCTACCTCTTCGTCTACACGATGCTGCTCAAGCGCCGCACGACCCAGAACATCGTCTGGGGCGGCCTGGCCGGCTGCTTCCCGGCCCTGATCGGCTGGACGGCCGTGACCGACCGGCTGGCCTGGGCACCGGTGGTGCTCTTCGCGGTGGTGTTCTTCTGGACGCCTCCGCACACCTGGGCCCTGGCGCTGCGCTACCGCGAGGACTACGCGGGGGTCGACGTGCCGATGCTGCCCGCCGTGGCACCGGCCGAGACAGTGGGCCGGCAGATCGTTCTCTACAGCTGGGTGATGGTGCTGACCTCACTGCTGCTCTGGCCGGTCGCCGACACCGGTTGGGTCTACCCGGTCGCTGCGGTCGGCCTCGGTGCGGTGTTCCTGGTGCAGGCCCACCGGATGTGGAGTCGCACCCGCGGCACCGAGGACCTCTCCGAGATCCGGCCGATGGTGCTCTTCCACGCCTCCAACCTCTACCTCTCGCTGCTCTTCGTGTCGGTGGCGCTCGACCCGCTGCTCACCCGCTGAGCAGCCCCTTTCCGCATCCGCGGAAAATAGTCGGTCGTTGGAGGCAACTTCTCAGACGCAGGGTGCGTCTCAACCTGTACGACGGTTGGCCTGCCCACGGGGGTGCAGGCCGACCGTCGTACGCCGTGCGGCAGGTTCGCACACCGAGATCAGCAGGCAGGTGGCGGTCGCCACGACCAGCGCGGCGCCGAGCATGTGCAGCATGACGACCAGGACCGGCAGCCCGGCGAAGTACTGCACGAAGCCCACCACGGCCTGGAGCGCCTCGACCGCGAGCAGCGCGGTGGCCGGCCGGGGGTCGGCGTCCCCTGCGCGCAGGGCGAACCACAGCCCTGCGGACAGGCCGATCAGCAGGAACACGAGATCGGCGTGGAACTGGCTGACCTGCAGCGGGTCGAGGCCGTTGCGCGGGGCCTTCGCGTCGCCGGCATGCGGCCCCGAGCCGGTGACCACGGTGCCGGCGTAGAGGACCAGCCAGGTCACGGCGTACGTCGTCCAGGCCAGCGCGGGCACCGTGCCCGTCGCACGCGCGACGGCCGGATGGTCGAGGCGATGCAGGAAGAGCACCGAGGCGGACACGATCGCCAGCGAGATGACCAGGTGCAGCGAGACGACCCAGGGGTTGAGGTCGGTGAGCACCGTGATCCCGCCCAGCACCGCCTGCGCAGGGATTGCCACTGCCAGGAGCAACGACATCCGGGTCAGGTCTCGGCGGCCGGTCTCCCGCGCCGCGACGTAGGTCGCGACCGCGACGGCGACCAGGATGAACGTGAGCGTCCGGTTGCCGAACTCGATCTGCTGGTGGATGCCGTTGGCGCCGTGCGGGGTGAACGAGTCGTCGTCGCAGCGCGGCCAGGTCGGGCAGCCGAGGCCGGAGCCGGTGAGCCGGACGGCGCCGCCGGTCACGATGAGCGCGGCGTTGGCCAGCAGGGTCGCCCAGGCGAGGCGACGCAGCCAGATGCTCACTCCCACTTGAAGGTCCTCGCCGTCGCCAGGCTGCCGACCACGGCGCACGCCAGCAGCGCGAGCAGGCGTGACCACGCCACGTCCCCGTTCACGAGCGCGGCGCGCATCGCCTGACCCAGAGCGCCCGAGGGGAGC
>JAWWPM010000327.1:0-5959 GCA_033854915.1 Nocardioidaceae bacterium | reverse complement strand
ATGAGGGACGGGGTCAGCTCTGGCGCTGGAGCCGCGTCAACGAAGGTCATCAGATGCCATACATGAGTAGCTGTGGCCCCCACTCCGAGCCAGGCTGGGGTGGGATAGCCGCGCCTACGCATGTGCTCGACCACTCTCTGGGCTCGCAACGTCTCGTCGAGGTGGTCGGGGTGTGCCCGGGGCACTGCCTTGAGGACTGCCTTCGACCTTCCGGCCAGCTGGACCCGCACGGCACCCCCGTTGACGCCTCCGGGTAGGCGACCGAGCAGAGTGACCTCTGCCCCGACCGCTCGGGCCACGTCGCGCAGGACCTCGGCCGGCAGCTTTTCGGGATGCCGTGTCCCGCCAGAGCTCATGGCGTCGGATCTTGTCACCCAGAGGACCTATGCCGCCCTCCGGTTGGTCGAACGTTCGATCAACCGGGGCGGCGCCCACTCGCAGACTGGAAGAGCCGACCGCATGATCTGGAGAGCCGGCCCCCCGACTACGCCTCGACGATGTCGGGCTCCGTGCCGTCGTTCGCCAGCCGGTCGAACGCCACAGGCGGCTCGCGCCACACGTCGGAGCGTGGGTGTGCGATCTCGCGCCACACCCGCTCAGGCGTGCACGGGAGGTCGATGTGCTTGACCCCGAGGTGCTTGAGCGCGTCGACGACGGCGTTCTGCACGGCCGGCGTCGAGCCGATGGTCGCGGACTCGCCGATGCCCTTGGCGCCCATCGGGTTCACCGGGGTCGGCGTCTCGGTGTTGGAGGCCTCGAGGGCGATCCCGTCGGCCGCGGTCGGGATCGCGTAGTCGGCGAATGAGCTCGTGATCGGCGTGCCGTCGGCGTCGTAGATCATCTCCTCCCACAGCGCCTGGCTGATGCCCTGGATGGCGCCGCCGTGCTGCTGGCCGGCCACGATCATCGGGTTCAGGATCCGGCCGCAGTCGTCCACGGCGATGTGCCGGATCGGCTTGGCCTGCCCGGTCTCGACATCGACCTCCACGATCGCGACGTGCGCGCCGAAGGGGAAGGTCGCGCCGTCCTGGGTGAAGTCGGTGTCCACGCCGAGCCCGCCGTCGTGCTCGTGGGCGTAGGCCGCCAGCTCGGGCCAGGTGACCCGGGTGTCGGGAACCCCGGCGACACCGAAGCCGCCGTCGTCGAGGGTGACGTCGTCGGTGCTGGCCTCGAGCATCCGGGCCGCGACCGCGATCGCCTTCTCGTGGAGCTCGTCGGCGGCCTTGCTGACTGCGTTGCCACCGAGCTGGAGGGAGCGTGAGCCGCCGGTGCCGCCGCCCGTGCGCACCATCGCGGTGTCGGACTGCCGGTAGGTGATCTTGTCGAGCGGGATGCCGAGGCGGTCCGCGACGATCATCGAGAACGACGTGGCATGACCCTGACCGTGCGCCGAGGTGCCGGACATGACCGTGGCTGAGCCGTCCGCGTGCACCTGCACCGAGCCGAACTCCGAGCCGCCGAAGCCGGTGATCTCGACGTAGGTCGCCACCCCGATGCCGAGCAGCTTCGACTCGCCGGCGTCGATCCGGCGCTGCTGCTCCTTGCGGGCGCCGTCGACGTCGGCGATGCGGAGCGCCTCCTCGAGCGGCACGAGGTAGTCGCCGTTGTCGTAGGTGACGCCCGTCTGGGTCTTGTAGGGGAACTGGTCGGCAGGGATCAGGTTGCGCCGGCGGATCTCCTCGGGGGCGATGCCGAGCTCCGCGGCGGCGATGTCGAGGACCCGGTCGAGCGCCGCGCTGGCTTCGGGGCGCCCAGCGCCGCGAAAGGCGCCCACGGGTGCGGTGTTGGTCATCACGCCGATCGCGTCGAAGCGCAGCCGCGGGATGACGTAGGGACCCTGCGCCATCATGTACGTCGGTCCGACAGCCAGGGCGCCGCCGAAGCCGGCGTACGCGCCGCACTCGCCGAGCACGCGCAGCCGCAGGCCGGTGATCACGCCGTCGCGGCTCAGGCCGAGCTCGGCGTACTGCACCTGGCCGCGGCCCTGCATCGACAGCATCGCCTCGCTGCGCGTCTCGGACCACTTCACGGGCACGTTCAGCTTCTGGGCGGCCCGCGCGATCGCGGCGTGGTCGGGGCCGCTGCCGGCCTTGCCGCCGAAGGCGCCGCCGACGTGCGGAGCGACGACCCGGACCTGCGCGGCGTCGAGACCGAGCGCCTTGGCCAGGAGGTCGCGGGCCATGTGGGGGTGCTGGGTCGAGATCCAGATGGCCATGCCGCCCTCGTCGGTGGGCCGGGCCAGGATGGCGTTGCCCTCGATCGGGGCCGTGGCGATCCGCTGGTTGACCATGCGCACCCGGGTCACGTGCTCGGCGTCGTCGAGCACGTCCTGGGGATCCTTGGCGGACCTGCTGGTCGCGATGTTGGAGCCGATCGCCTCGAACTGCAGGGGGGCATCGTCGGCCAGGGCATCCTCGATGTCGCTGACCGCAGGCAGGTCGTCATAGTCGACGTCGACCAGCTCGGCGGCGTCCATGGCCTGGGCGCGGGTGCCGGCGACCACCAGGGCGACCGGGTCGCCCACGAAGCGCACCTTGTCCACGGCCAGCGCCGCCCGGGGCGCCAAGTCGTTGACGTCGGCGAAGCCCGAGAGCGGCTCTCGGCCGAGGTCGTCGGCGGTGAGGACCGCGAGGACCCCCGGCGCGGCCGCGGCTTCGGTGGTGTCGATTCCGGTGATGCGGGCATGGGCGAAGGGGCTGCGCACGAAGATCGCGTGCGCCACGCCGTCGTCGTCGAGGTTGTCGACGAAGGTCCCCTGCCCGAGCAGCAGCTCGAGGTCCTCGACGCGGCGGACTTCGGTTCCGAGGATGGATCCAGGCATGCGGTCAGCCTAGCCCCGAACCGGCGGCACTCTCCGTTAGGAGGTCGCCGCCGGTCCGGATGCGCCTCGAGCCCTAGTGGAGGGTGCCGACCTTGATCGCACTCAACGTCTTGTAGGTCAAAGAGTTCGCGCCCCCGCTCTGGTTGCACCGGAACTCCACCGTGGTGGACGGGTCCGTGAGGCTGATGGCCAGCTGGTCGTTCAGCATGGCGGTGCTTCCGACCGCGTCGGGAAGGCTGACCGAGGAGTCGTCGCCCGGGCCGCCGCTGTAGCTGACGTAGCAGAACACCCTGCTCCCGGTTCCGCTGTCGTGGTTGACCAGTGCCTTGGCGAGCACCAGATAGCTCCCGGGCCCGAGATCGAGCGACAGCTGGACGAGGTCGAAGCCGGTGGTCAGGTCCGTCGAGGTCGTGTCGCGATCGCTGTAGGCGTCCGAGGGGCCAGTCAGGCCCTGGATGCCCTGGATGCCTTGATCACCCTTGGCGCCCGGAGCACCCGGGGTGCCGGCGGCCCCCGTTGCCCCGGTCAGCCCGGCCCTGGTGCTGCCGGCGAAGTCCTTCAGCTTGAGGTTGTGGTCCTTGACGTCCGCGGTGGTGACGGTGCCGTCCTTGATGTCGGCGCCGCTGATCGCGACCGCGGCGTACGACGTGCCGCCGAGGGCGACGACGAGGGCGGCGGTGGAGGCGACGGTGGCATAGCGGGCCTGCGAGAACAGCGGCATGTGAGTCCTAAGGAGTCGGGCCCGCCGAGTGGAGAGCGCCCGCCGAACCTAGGGGTTCGCAAGCCCGCCCACTGTGCTTTCCTCGAGACGACGACGCCGGCCCCCGCCCGGGTGGACGGAGGCCGGCGACCGAAGACGTGGATCAGCGGGGATCGACGGCGCTGCCGCCGTTCACCAGGGACACGTTGGGCCCGCCGATGTTCGACAGGGAGCCGAGCTTCACGGCCGTGAGCTTCTTCCAGTACACGCTGGTGGCGGTCCCGTTGGAAGCGCACGCCAGGGTCAGGGTGGTGGTGCTCCCGGTGGTGACGACGTCCTGCAGCGAGATCATCGAGTAGCCGAACGTGGCGCTCGTGGTAGGCGTGGCCACGCTGAAGTCCAGCGAGCCGCCCCCTCCCAGGGTGCACTCGGCGTACTGGCCGTTGGTGCTCCCGTAGGCGATGGCCTTCGAGCTCACGGCGTAGTTGCCCGCAGGCACGGTGAGGCTGAGCACGGTCTTGTAGGTGCCCGTCAGCGCCGTCGCGTTGTCGTTGAAGACCGAGAAGCCGTTGGAGGGCCCGGCCGGGCCCTGCACGCCCTGGATGCCCTGGGCCCCGGTCACTCCCTGCGGACCCTGCGGCCCGGTCGCGCCGGTGGCGCCCGGTGCGCCGGTCAGGCCGGACCTCGCCGAGGACGAGAAGTCCTTGAGCTTGAGGTTGTGGTTCTTGACGTCCGCGGTGGTGACGGTGCCGTCCTGGATGTTCTGGCCGCTGATCAGCGAGGCGGCGGCGTACGACGAGCCGCCGAGCGCGATGACCAGGGCGGCGGTCGAGGCGACGGTCGCGTAGCGACCCTGAGTGAAGAGCTTCATGGTGTTTCCCCCGTGGTTGATGGTGTTCGGGGGGAAGAGGGTGGACCTCACCGGGTGATACCGCAGGCTGCCGAAATGGTCCGCGAGGCTGACGGGCGCCACCCGACCGCAGCGCGGGTAGAGCGCTCGGCACGGATTAGGCGACCCTTACTTGAAGCGACCCCCCTATTAACGGCACACTGGTGTTGTGGAATTCGAGCGGAACGACTCCGGCGACCAGCCGACGCGTGAGCGCGTCGTCCGGTCGATCCTGGTGAACGGGCCCTCGACCGCTGCGGCGTTGGCCGAGCGCCTCGACCTCACGCCCGCCGCCGTACGCCGTCACCTCGAGCACCTGCTCACCGAGGGCGCCCTCGAGTCACGCGACGCCCGGCCGTCGGCGAACCGCGGCCGCGGTCGCCCGGCGAAGGTCTTCGCGATCACCGACACCGGCCGCGAGAGCTTCGACCAGCAGTACGACGACCTGGCCGTCCAGGCACTGCGCTACCTGTCCGAGACCGGCGGCGACCAGGCCGTGATGGAGTTCGCCCGCCGCCGGGTGGCCTTCATCGAGCGCGACTACGCCACCGTGACCGCCGCCGACCCCGAGCTCTCGCCGGCCGAGGCGCTGGCCCGGGTGTTCTCCGCCGAGGGGTACGCCGCCTCCGTGCGCTCCCTGCCGCTCCTCGACGGGCTCTCCGCCGCCGAGCAGCTCTGCCAGCAGCACTGCCCGGTCTCCCACGTCGCGCACGAGTTCCCGCAGCTGTGCGAGGCCGAGACCGAGGCCATCGGCCACGTGCTCGGCCGCCATGTCCAACGCCTCGCCACCATCGCCCACGGCGACGGTGTCTGCACGACCTGCATCCCCAACCCAGAGAGGGTCGCACCGTGACGTCCATCGAAGAACTCAACCCCGAGCTCCAGGGGATCGGCCGCTACCAGTTCGGCTGGTCCGACCGCGACGACGCCGGCGCGACGGCCAAGCGTGGCCTCAGCGAGGAGGTCGTCCGCGACATCTCCTCGAAGAAGTCCGAGCCGCAGTGGATGCTCGACCTGCGCCTGAAGGGCCTCAAGCTCTTCCACCGCAAGCCGATGCCGACGTGGGGCTCCGACCTGTCGGGCATCGACTTCGACAACATCAAGTACTTCGTCCGCTCCAGCGAGAAGCAGGCGGCCTCGTGGGAGGACCTCCCCGAGGACATCAAGAACACCTACGACCGGCTCGGCATCCCCGAGGCCGAGAAGCAGCGCCTGTTCTCCGGTGTCGCGGCTCAGTACGAGTCGGAGGTCGTCTACCACTCGATCCGCGAGGACCTCGAAGCGCAGGGCGTCATCTTCAAGGACACCGACACCGCCCTGAAGGAGCACCCCGAGCTCTTCCAGGAGTACTTCAACACCGTGATCCCGGTCGGCGACAACAAGTTCGCCGCGCTCAACACCTCGGTCTGGTCGGGTGGCTCCTTCATCTACGTGCCGAAGGGCGTGCACGTCGACATCCCGCTGCAGGCCTACTTCCGGATCAACACCGAGAACATGGGCCAGTTCGAGCGGACCCTGATCATCGTCGACGAGGACGCCTACGTGCACT
>JAWWPM010000326.1:0-2635 GCA_033854915.1 Nocardioidaceae bacterium | reverse complement strand
ACCAACAACGCGTCGCGCACCTCGGCCCAGGTCGCCGAGCACCTGTCTCAGCTCGGTGTCGAGGCCGTCGCCGGTGACGTGGTCACGTCGTCCCAGGCAGCCGCGCGGGTGTTGCGCGACCGCCACGGAGCGGGTGCGGCGATCGCCGTACTCGGCGCCGACGGACTCCTCGAGGCGCTGCGCGAGCAGGACCTCGAGCCGGTCGACGTCGATGCCGAGCGGGCGGTGGCGATCGTCTCGGGGTATGCGCCCGAGGTGCGGTGGAAGGTGATCATGCTGGCCGCGGTCCGGATCCGGAACGGACTGCCGTGGGTGGCGACCAACACCGACCCGACGCTGCCGACCGGCGACGGACCGGCCCCCGGGCACGGCACGCTGGTGAAGATGATCAGCGAGTTCGCAGGGGTCACTCCCGTGGTCGCAGGCAAGCCCGAGCGGCCGCTGTTCGACGAGACCCTGCGCCGGGTGGGGGGTCGGCACCCGCTCATGGTCGGCGACAGCCTGCACACCGACATCGCGGGGGCGCACAACGCCGGCACCGACTCGCTCCTGGTGATGACCGGGGTCACCGACCTCGCCGGTCTGGCGCAGGCGCGAACCGACCAACGGCCCACCTGGATCGGGCACGACCTGTCCGCGCTGGGGCGTCCGGGGGTCCGCGCCGAGCATCGGAGCGGCTCCTGGACGGCGGAGGAGTGGAACGCGTCAGTCCCCGACGGACGGCTGAGCGTCGAGGGAGCGGGCAGCGCCGAGGCCTGGTGGGCCTGCGTCGCGCCGGCCCTGTGGAGCCACCTCGACGACGCGGGGGAGCCCGCCGACACCACCGGTGTGGTGGCGCCGGGTCCCGACGGTCAGCGGGGGTAGCCTGCCGCCATGACCGAGCAGACGCCACCGCCCGGCGATCGCGAGCCAGATGAGCCCGAGCAGACCGCCGAGACCGCCTCCGGGGAGCCGCCGACCTCAGACGTGGACCCGGTGCGCACCGGCGTCCCCTCCGTGGACGCGGTGCTCACCGAGATCGACGACCTCGACGATCTGCCACTCGACCAGCACCTGCCGGCATACGAACGGGCGCATGACACGCTGCGCTCGGCCCTCGACGCAGTGCCCGACCCCGGGTTCGACGACCCGAACGGCCACCGGGCCGACCCGGCGGCCGACGAGCCGGCCTAGCCACGTGCCACCGCGTCGCCTCCGGCTGGACGCCGAGCTGGTACGCCGTGGCTTGGCGCGCTCGCGCGACCACGCCGCCGAGCTGATCTCCGACGGTCGGGTGCGGGTGGCCGGAGCCCGGGCGACCAAGCCGGCGACCGCGGTCACCACGGATGTCGCGCTCGTGGTGACCGCCGATCCCGCGATCCCGGGTGGCGAGGAGTACGTCTCACGAGGCGGGCACAAGCTCGCCGGGGCGCTGGCGGCGTTCGTCCCCGAGGGACTGGTCGTGACCGGGCGCCGCTGCCTCGACGCGGGTGCCTCGACCGGTGGGTTCACCGACGTCCTGCTCCGGGCCGGTGCCCGCGAGGTGGTAGCGGTCGATGTGGGCTACGGCCAGCTGGCGTGGCGGATCCGGCAGGACGAGCGGGTCGTCGTCCACGACCGGACCAACGTGCGCGAGCTCGATCTCGACCGCCTGGGCGGCCCGGTCGACCTGGTGGTCGGTGACCTGTCCTTCATCTCCCTGACCCTGGTGCTGGACGCGCTGATCGCGGTGACGGCGGCCGACGGAGACCTCGCGCTGATGGTGAAGCCGCAGTTCGAGGTCGGGCGGGAGCGGGTCGGGAAGGGTGGCGTGGTCCGCGATCCCGCGCTACGGGTCGACGCCGTACGCGCCGTGGTGGCGGCTGCGTCCGAGCGCGGCTGGGGGCTGCGGGACGTCGCGACGAGCCCGCTTCCGGGACCGTCGGGCAACGTCGAGTTCTTCGTCTGGCTGCGGCGGGGTCCGGCCACGGTCGACGACGCGGGGCTCGAGCGCGTGGTGTCGGCCGGAACGACGTCGGCGACGGGTGAGAAGGTGGGCGAGTGAGCAGCCCCCCCATGGACGACCAGCGCCGCGTGCTCCTGCTCGCTCATCCCGGGCGACGCGAGGCCCATGACGTCGCGGCGCAGCTGGTGGACGCGCTGACCGGCCACGAGATCCACGTCCGGCTCCTGGCCGACGAGGCGGCGGCGCTCGGCATCGAGCCGAGCGACGGCGTCGAGCTCGCCGGCGACGGCGACCCGAGCGCGGACTGCGAGCTGGTCGTGGTCATCGGTGGTGACGGCACGATCCTGCGCGCGGCCGAGGTGGCCCACGACAGCGGCACCCCGATCCTGGGGGTCAACCTCGGGCACGTCGGCTTCCTGGCCGAGGCGGAGTACGACGACGTGGGCGCCACGATCGAGGCCATCGTCGAGCGCCGCTACACGTGGGAGGAGCGGCTCACCATCGACGTCTCGGTGTTCCGCGACGGTGAGCTGGTCACCAGCACCTTCGCCCTCAACGAGGCGAGCGTGGAGAAGGCCGCCCGCGAGCGGATGCTCGAGGTGGTCGTGGAGATCGACGGCCGCCCGCTCTCGCGCTGGGGCTGTGACGGCGTGGTGTGTGCGACGCCGACCGGCTCCACGGCGTACAACTTCAGTGCCGGCGGTCCCGTGG
>JAWWPM010000325.1:0-3105 GCA_033854915.1 Nocardioidaceae bacterium | reverse complement strand
AGCTCGCAGCCGATGCACTTCTCCAGCCCGTCGGGCCAGCGGTTGAGCTGGTGCCGGCCGTGGAAACGCGGCGCGGTCGGCTGCTTCTCGAAGGGGTACTGCTCGGTGACGACCTTCTTGAACATGGTCCGGAAGGTCACGCCGAAGCCGGCCACCGGGTCCCAGAGCTGCTCCTTGAGACTCTTCGGCTCTTCTGCCGTCGGGCTCATCGGTCCTCACCAACCTCTACGGGCGCAGCCTGCACGGGTGTCGTGGTGTCCACCGAAGTCACGGTCCTGCCGGTGTCGAAGGTGAGCCCGGCGGCGGCGCCGCGGACCGGACCACCAGCGGGCATCGGCGGCACCGGGAAGCCGCCCTCGAAGCCCTGCGGGGTGGTGTCGACGGCCTCGTCGTCCGAGCCGGTCGCAGCGTCGCCGACGAAGAACACCGCGAGGAACAGCACCACCGCGACACCGAGCCCGATCAGCATGTACTTGCGGTCGACGCCCCCGTCGAGCGACGCGGTGCGGATCGCGGCCACGGCGACGATCCAGACCAGGGAGAAGGGGATCAACCGCTTCCAGCCGAACGCCATGAACTGGTCGTAGCGCATCCGGGGCAAGCTGCCACGCAGCCAGATGAAGACGAAGATGAAGGCCAGCACCTTGCCCATGAACCACAGGAAGGGCCAGTAGCCGGTGTTGGAGCCGGCCCAGACGTGGTCGATCCAGAACGGCACGTGCCAGCCGCCGAGGAACAGCGTGGTGGCGAGGGCGGAGACGGTGGCCATGTTGATGTACTCGGCCAGGAAGAACAGGGCGAACTTCAGGCTGGAGTACTCGGTGTGGAAGCCGCCGACCAGCTCACCCTCGGCCTCGGGCAGGTCGAAGGGAGCCCGGTTGGTCTCGCCGACCATCGAGATCGTGTAGATCACGAACGACGGCATCAGGATCAGCCCGAACCACCACTTGTCCTGGGCGGCCACGATCTGGCTGGTCGACATCGATCCGGCGTAGAGGAAGACCGCGACCAGGGCCAGGCCCATCGACACCTCGTAGGAGATCATCTGCGCACTCGAGCGCAGGCCTCCCAACAGGCTGTAGGTCGATCCACTGGACCAGCCGCCGAGCACGATGCCGTAGATGCCGATCGAGGCGATCGCCATCACGAACAGCACCGCCACCGGCATGTCGGTCAGCTGGAGAGGCGTGTGCCGGTCGCTCCAGGGCACCTTCACCTCAGGCCCGAACGGGATCACCGAGAACGTGATGAAGGCGGGCACGGTGGCGATCACGGGGGCGGCCAGGAAGACCACCTTGTCCGCGGCCTTGGGGATGATGTCCTCCTTCAGCGCCAGCTTCACGCCGTCGGCGAGGCTCTGCAGGAGACCGAAGGGGCCGTTCACGTTGGGGCCGATCCGGTGCTGCATGCGGGCCACGACCCGGCGCTCGAACCAGATGTTGAACAGCGTCAGCAGGACCAGGATCAAGAAGATCAGCACGGCCTTGATCAGCACGAGCCACCACGGGTCCTGCCCGAACTGCTCGAGCCCGGCCGCGGTGGTGGCCAGCGGGATGACGAGGGAGATCACTGGTCGGTTCCCTTCACGCGTACGCCGCTCCCGGGCGAGGCCAGGTCGGCCAGGACGCCGTTGCCGACGGAGTTGGCCGGGACCCAGACGATGTCGTCGGCCAGGTCGTCGGCCACCTCGACCGGCAGCGTGACCGAGCCGCGGTCGCCGGTCAAGGTGACCATCGGGCCGAGCGCCGCCGCGGCCTGGCCGGACACCCGGCACACCGGGGTGCGGGCGGTGGCGGCGAGATACTTCTCGTTGTCCTGCATCGAGCCGTTGTCGAGCATCAGCTTCCAGGTCGCGAGCGCCAGCTCGTTCTTCTTGGGCCCCTTGACCTTGGTGGGGGCCGGGCTCTCGGGCAGAGTCGCGCGAGGACCGTCCCAGGGCCCCAGGTCGGCCATCGCCGAGCGAGCCTCGGCGACGTTGCGGAAGCCGAGCGGCTTGCCGAGCTCTTCGGCGATCCCCGCCAGGATGCGCGTCTCCGGCAGCGAGGTCGGGTTGGTGAACACGGCCTCGAACGGGCGGGTGCGGCCCTCCCAGTTCACGAACGTGCCGGCCTTGTCGGTGACCGGGGCGACCGGGAAGACGACGTCAGCGGCCCTGGTCACCTCGGTCTCGCGCAGATCCATCGCGACCACGAACGTAGCGGCGGCGAGAGCGGCGCGGAAGGCAGCGGGGTCGGCGGTGTCGTCGGGGTCCACCCCGCCCACCACGAGGCCCTCGAGCTCACCGGCGACCAGGGCGGCCACGATGGCGTCGCCGTCGCGGCCGGGCTGCTCGGGCAGCGAGTCGACGCCCCAGGCGGTGGCGGCGTCGACCCGGGCAGCCGCGTCGGCGACCGGGCGGCCACCGGGCAGCAGGGTGGGCAGGCAGCCGGCCTCGAGCGCACCGCGGTCACCGGCACGGCGCGGGACCCAGGCGAGCTTGGCGCCCGTCGTACGGGCGAGGCGGGCAACGGCGGTGAGGGCACCGGGAACGGTGGCCATGCGCTCGCCGACCAGGATCACGCCGGCGCTGTCGATCTCCACGTCGCCCTCGTGGGCGAGCCCGTCGACGACCTCGGCCTCGTCGCCCGGGCGGGCCGCGATCAGCGTGCCACCCATCTTGCGCAGGCCGTTGGTGGCAAACGGCGCGACCGACCAGACGCGGGTGCGGTGCTCGCGGTTGGCCTTGCGCAGCCGCAGGAAGATCGAGCCGGCCTCGTCCTCGGGCTCGAGGCCCACCAGCAGGACGGAGTTGGCGGCCTCGAGATCGGCGTACGTCGCGCCCTGGCGCAGCACGACCTCGGCGGCCAGGAAGTCGGCCTCTTCGGCGGAGTGCGGCCGGGCCCGGAAGTCGATGTCGTGGGTGCCCAGCGCCACACGGGCGAAGGCGCTGTAGGCGAAGGCATCCTCGGCGGTGACCCGGCCACCGGTGAGCACCCCGACGGCACCGGCTGCGGCGAGGCCGCGAGCGGCCACGACGAAGGCCTCGGGCCACGATGCCGGCCGCAGCTCGCCGTCCTCGCGGATCCGAGGGTAGGTGATCCGGTCGTCGGCCTGGGCGTAGGAGAA
>JAWWPM010000324.1:0-2739 GCA_033854915.1 Nocardioidaceae bacterium | reverse complement strand
CGGAGGCCCAGCATCCCGGCCCGGCAGTTCTCCGGGGCCAGCCAGGGGGAATAGAGCTGATGGTGCTTGGCCGCCGAGCCGAAGTCCCACAGCACCGGTTCTCCACCGCGGGGAAGCAGCGCGTAGCGGGTCATCTTGTCCCCGAGCGCCCCGCCGATCCACGTCTGGGTCACGTAGCGGATGTTGTAGAAGTCGAAGAGCAGGAACGCGCCGCATTCGCTCGATTCGAGCGCGGCCCTGGCCCGACCGAGCCGGTAGCCGCGCAGCCGGCCGAAGTCGACGCGCTGCTCGAAATCCACGCCTCCGTGGCCCGGAGCGGGCAGGGGAGCGGTCTCTGGCCTGGTCTTTGGGCTCGTCCGGGTCTCTGTGCTCGTCCGGGTCTCTGTGCTCGTCGTCACCGGCCTGGCGCTCCGTTCAGACCGTCGTCGACCTCGGCGTTCTCCGGCCACAATTCCAGGCCGGCGCGGCGGGCCTGCTCCACGATGAGCTCGGCGAAGTCGTTGTCCCGATGTCCTGCCCCGACGGCGCTGGCGACGATCTGCGCCGTTGTCGAGGCCAGCGGCATGGGCGCCTCCAGCTCCCGGGCGGCGGTCAGGCCGAGGTCGAGGTCCTTGCGCAGCAAGGGCATGGTGAAGGTCGGCGTGAAGTCCAGGTTGACCAGGGCCGGCGTCTTGTACCGGGAGAACTCCGAGCCCAGCACGGAGTTGTTCAGGAACTCCAGGAAGGCGGCGCGGCTCGCGCCGCCTTTCTCGGCCAGCACCGTGACCTCGGCCAGGGACTGGGTCACCACCGCCAGGAACACGTTGTGGCAGATCTTCACGAGGCGGGCGACTTCGCCCTCCCCGACGTATGTGACCCCGCGACCGAGCGCCTCGAGCAGCGGGGCGACTTCCTCGAACGCCGGCCGGGGACCGGATACCGCCAGGGTCAGCTTGCCGGCGCCGACCACCTTCGGGTTGCCGCTGACCGGTGCGGCGAGATACTCCGTGCCGACCTTCGCCGCGTCCGTCCGAACCTGCGCCGACGCCTCGGCCGACACCGTGGAGGAGTCGACGAGCACGCCGGGTCCGGTGCAGCCGGTGAGCAGGCCGTCCTCGCCGGAGGTCACGGCCAGCAGGTCGGCGGAGGCGGACACCATGCTGAACACCACGTCCCGGTCGGCCAGCTCGACCGGGCGGTCCACCACGGTCGCGCCGTGCTCGACCAGCGCCGCGGCCTTGGCCTTCGTCCGGTTGTAGACGGCGACGTCGAAGCCCGCCCCCAGCAACCGGGTGACCAGGGCGGAGCCCATCCGGCCCGCGCCGATCCAGCCGATACGGGTCTCGTCACCAACGCTGATCGTCATGTCTCCTCCTCAGGACTGCCCGCTCCGGACGCCCTTCTCGACCCGGTCGCCCAGATCCGCGTCGACGTTGTGCCAGTACTCGAATGCCCGCTGCAGGACCGGCTCGGTGACACGGTTGAGCAGATGACCGACGATGTTGTTCACCAGCCGCTCCCGGGCCGCGTCGTCGAGTACGTCGCGCACCAGGGTGCCGGCCTGACCCCAGTCGTCGTCCTCGGCGTGGAGCGTGCCGGCGGCGTGCACCATGTCGCCGTCGGCGTGCCAGCCCGCCGGCTGGCCGTAGTGGGCGGTGTCGGCCCGCGGTCCACCCTTGGAGTTCGGGGCGTAGACGGGGTCCGAGACCTTCTGGTATCGCATGGCGCCGTCCTTGCTGTAGCTGTGGACGGCAGATTTCGGCGCGTTCACCGGGAGCTGGTTGTAGTTGGCGCCGATGCGGGCACGGTGGGCGTCCGGGTAGGCGAACATGCGGCCGAGCAGCATCTTGTCCGGGCTCGGGCCGATGCCCGGCACGAAGTTGCTGACCTCGAACGCCGCCTGCTCGATCTCGGAGTGGTAGTCGGTCGGGTTTCGGTCGAGGGTCATCCGGCCCACGTCGATGAGCGGATAGTCGGCGTGGGGCCACACCTTGGTCAGGTCGAAGGGGTTGAACCGGTAGGTCTTGGCGTCCTCGAACGGCATGATCTGGACCTTGAGGGCCCACGTCGGGTGGTCACCCCGCTGGATCGCCTCGTACAGGTCGCGGGTGTGGTAATCGCCGTCCGACGAGGCCAGCTGGTCGGCCTCCTCCTGGGTCAGGAACTCGATGCCCTGGGCGCTGATGAAGTGGTACCTCACCCAGACCTTCTCGCCCGCGGCGTTGACCCACATGTAGGTGTGGCTGGAGTAGCCGTTCATGTGCCGCCAGCTGCGCGGGATGCCGCGGTCGCCCATGAGCCAGGTGACCTGGTGGGCTGATTCCGGCGACAGGGTCCAGAAGTCCCACTGCATGTCGTGGTCGCGCAGGTTGTTGTCGGCCCGGCGCTTCTGGGACCGGATGAAGTGCTGAAACTTGATCGGGTCGCGCAGGAAGAACACCGGGGTGTTGTTGCCGACCATGTCGTAGTTGCCCTCGGACGTGTAGAACTTCAGCGCGAACCCGCGCGGGTCACGCCAGGTGTCGGGGCTGCCCCGCTCCCCCGCCACGGTGGAGAACCGGATCAGCGTCTCGGTCCGGGTGCCGGGCTGGAACACCGCGGCCTTGGTGTAGGCGCTGACGTCGCCGGTCACCTCGAAGTGGCCGAACGCGCCACCGCCCTTGGCGTGCGGCTGGCGCTCCACGATCCGCTCGCGGTTGAAGTTGGCCATCTGCTCGATCAGGTAGTGGTCCTGGAGCAGAACCGGGCCGTCGGGGCCTA
>JAWWPM010000323.1:0-2791 GCA_033854915.1 Nocardioidaceae bacterium | reverse complement strand
GTTGTCGATGCGCTTCAGCGAGCCCATGAGGGGCGCCACGGGTACCGAGGGCTTGGGGTGGATCGAGTACTCCGGGGTGGAGAAGGTGATGCCCTTGACCCTGATGTCGATGGCTCCCTTCACCCGGGTCAGGGTGATCGGCACGGCTCCCGATCCCGTGCGTACGACGGTCAGCGACCGGGCGGTCAGGCCGGCGGGGTCGGGGACGTTCAGCTCGTCGATGAGCATCGCGTCGGGGATCCGGGTCTGGAAGGAGCCGCTCGCCGGGATCCCCGGACTGCGCAGATGGGGGTTGGCCATCCGCATCATCAGGCTGTTGGTGGCTCCGTTGTAGACCCAGTAGGCGTCCTCGGCGTTGAAGACGTTGAGGTAGCCCTGCCGGTCGGCGATCTGGGCGGCGGTCAGTCCGCTCGACGCGTCGTTGCTGACGAAGCCCGTGGCGAAGCCCGCCCGGACCGTGTCCGCGACGGTCGTGTCGTCACCACAGCCGCCGAAGACCGAACACTCGCCAGAGAGCAGCCACGCCACGGGGGTCGGCTGGAAGGTCACCGTGAAGGTGTGGCCCTTCGCGGCGTTGCCGCCGTAGGAGAAGGCGGCGTTGCGCAGGTTCCCGTACAGCTCGACCGGCCGGATGCTGCCGGTGTCGACCGTGTAGACCCAGGTGTGGTCCGGTGAGACGTCGACGGTGGAGGTCGAGCCGGACCCGGTCACCGTGGTCAGCTTCAGCCCGAACCGGACCGTGCCGGCATCGGGTCGGTCGACGAACGGGTCGTCGTAGGTGCCGGGGGTGCCGGTGTCGACCGGCGGCACAGCGGTGCCGTCACGGGTCACCGAGACGATGCAGTACTTCCCGTCGGTGTCGGGGGCCGAGCCGCAGCGCGGCCACGCCTGGCCCTGCGCCGGCACCGGGTCGGCGTGGGCCGAGGTCGCTCCCGTCGCCACGAGCAGGGGCACGAGCAGCACGAGCGGCAGGATCCGGAGCAGGCGAGACATGTCTTCGAGGGTCCACGGACGGGGCGCCCACCGGAATAGTCCGATCGGATGGTTCGGTGGCGCCAGGCTCAGCGCGGGATCAGGTCGACGTGGTCGCCGACACCGATCTCCCCGCCCTCGAGCACCCGGCACACCGAGCCGCCGCGCCGCCGCAGGGCCTCCTGTGCGCCGCGGCCGATGGTGTCGTCGAGCAACTTGCACGGGGCGGCCACCCGCACCACCTCGAGCACCACGTCGCCGATCCGGATCCGGTCGCCCGGGTCGCGGGGCACCACGCCCTCGCTGAGCGTCAGGTTGCGACGCGTCAGCGCCGCCGGCACGTCGGCCCCGAAGATCCCGGCCGCCTCGCTCAGGGCGGTCGCACTCTGCACGGTCACGTGCCGGTGCTTCGTGCCGTGGTAGCGGTCGCCGACGATGCCCTTGCCCGCCTCGACGGTCACCCGCTCGGCTGGCCGCATCGGCAGCCGGGTGGCCTTGGCGACGTGGATGCTCTGGACCCTGGCCATTCCTTGAGCCTAGGAGGCGGGGCGCGAAACCCCGCGTGCCCCAGGTCACGCGCCCGCCGATGCGGGGGATGTGCGGCGCCGCCCGTAGAATCGTCAGCAGCCAGTGGGACTGCTTGAGTTCGAGTCCCACTCTCTATGCAACGCACCCGGTGTGGTGGCGCAGTCCTTACTCAGCTGCGCGGAGACCAGCGATCGGGTGGAGCAAGGCCGCGTCTTGCAGGCTCACCCGATCCGCACCCGCGGGATCGGCGCCGGACGCACCCGATGACGCCATCCGAAAGCAGTTGATCGACGCATGTCTGCGCCCGAACACACCTCCACGCTCGACCTCGAGTTCACCGACACCGAGCTCGCCGAGCTGGTCGAGGTCACCGAGACCGAAGCCACCGACCACCAGACCCCCGAGACCGAGCTCGTCGCGCTCGCCGAGGGCCCCGAGACCGAGCTCGCCGAGCCGGTGAGCAACGTGTTCACCGGCCTGCCCGCCGAGCTGATCGAGGCACTGCGCCTGCAGGGCATCGTGACCCCGACGGCCGTCCAGGAGGCCGTGATCCCCGACGGCATGGCCGGCCACGACGTCCTGGGCCGCGCCCAGACCGGCTCCGGCAAGACCCTCGCCTTCGGCATCCCCGCGCTGGCCAAGCTGGCCGGCAGCAAGAGCCGCCCCTGCCACCCCCGCGCCGTGATGATCGTGCCGACGCGTGAGCTGGCCAACCAGGTCGCCAAGGCGATCCAGCCGCTGGCCCAGTCGATGAACCTGAAGCTGACCACGGTCTACGGCGGTACGCCGTACGACAAGCAGACCCGTCAGCTGCGCCAGCGCGCCGACATCGTCGTGGCCACCCCGGGCCGGCTCGAGGACCTGCTGGAGAACGGCTACTGCTTCTTCGACGACATCCAGCTCACCGTCCTCGACGAGGCCGACCACCTGTGCGACCTCGGCTTCTACCCCGAGATCGACAAGCTGGTCGGGATGACCCCGCCGGGCTCGCAGCGGATGCTGCTCAGCGCCACCCTCGACGGTGACGTCGACAAGCTGGTCCGCACCCACCTGCGCAACCCCAAGCTGCACGAGCTCGACCCGGCCAGCGGCTCGGTCACCACGATGACCCACCACACGCTGACCGTCGGTGGCTTCAAGGAGAAGGTCGGCGCCGCCGTCCGGCTCGTCGAGGCCAACGGTCGCACCATCATCTTCACCCGCACCCGCGAAGGCGCCGTCGAGCTCGCCGAGTCCCTGACCGGTCAGGGCGTCGACGCCGTCGACCTGCACGGCAACCTCAGCCAGAAGG
>JAWWPM010000322.1:0-5239 GCA_033854915.1 Nocardioidaceae bacterium | reverse complement strand
CGCCGTCGTAGCCGACGCCGTCGAGGAACGCCTGAGCGGTGACCACGGCGTCCTGCCCGATCATCGCGTCGACGACGAAGAGGTTCTCGTCCGGGCTGACCGCGTCGCGGATGTCGGACGCCTGCTGCATCATGTCGGCGTCGACGCCGAGCCGGCCGGCGGTGTCGACGATGACGACGTCGTAGAGCTTGCGGCGGGCCTCGTCGTTGGAGTCGCGCGCGACCTTGACGGGATCGCCGACGCCGTTGCCGGGCTCGGGGGCGAAGACGGGTACGCCGGCCCGCTCACCGTTGACCTGGAGCTGGTTGACGGCGTTGGGTCGCTGGAGGTCGGCTGCGACCAGCACCGGCTGCTTGCCCTGCTCCTTGAGCCAGAGCGCGAGCTTGGCGGCCAGGGTGGTCTTGCCGGCGCCCTGGAGGCCGGCCAGCATGATCACGGTCGGCGCGGTCTTGGCGTAACGCAGGCGGCGGGTCTCACCGCCGAGGATCTTGACCAGCTCCTCGTCGACGATCTTGATGACCTGCTGGGCAGGGTTCAGCGCCCCGCTGACCTCCTCGCCCCGGGCCCGCTCCTTGACCGCGTCCACGAACTGGCGGACCACCGGCAGGGCGACGTCGGCCTCGAGCAGGGCGATCCGGATCTCGCGCGCGGTCGCGTCGATGTCGGCCTCGGAGAGGCGGCCCTTGCCGCGGAGGTTCTTGAAGGTGTCGGCGAGCCGGTCGGAGAGCGTGGCGAACAAGGCAGTCCTCGAGGTGGTTGGTGGAGGGTTCCAGCCTAACCGTCCCGTGTCCGCCGCCCCGACTTCACGTCGTACGACGCGATCAGGGACCGACGGTCCTTGTCTCGCGGGGCGCAAGGGCGGACGATGTGCCCGTGGACACCGTGCTGGGCACCGTGGTCGGCGGCATGCTGATCCTGGCCCTGACCGCCATCGCCGTCATCGCCTACCAGCGCAGCCTCGACAAGCCCGGGGGCCGTGACGGCCTCGGCACCATGAGTGACGCCTTCGGTGGCCTGATCGACGTCTTCCATCCCGCGCACGCGGAGGCCCGCGAGGAGCTGCGGCGGCTCGAGCACCAGGGCCCCGTCACGCCGACGCCCGAGGCCGACGACGACCCGCTGCGGCTGGAGTTCCATCCCGACGGCACACCGCGGGCGGTCCGGATCCGCGGACCGCACTGCCGCTACTGACTATCCCGAGAGGGCGTCGCGTACGGCGTGCGCGGCCTCGGCCGCGCGGGTCTCGGAGAGCACGCCGGCGTGCGCCTCCTGGACGTAGAAGACGTCCACCGCCTGCGGCCCGAGCGTGTTCACGTGGGCCGACCGCACGGTCAGGTCGAGGCCCGCCAGCGCGGCGCAGACCTGGTGCACGACTCCTGGACGGTCGGCGGTGCGGACCTCGATCACCGTGGAGCGCACCGAGGCCTCGGGGCGTACGACGACGGTGGGCGCGATCCGGGACGGGTCGCCCTTCAGCCGGGCCGCGGGGTCGACCCGCCGGCTCACGATCGCCTCGAAGCGGTTGCGCAGCACCGCCTCGTCGAGGTGCTCGTCGGCGACGTCCCAGACCGAGACGCCGATGTCGTCCTGCGACCAGGCCCGGGCCGACCGGACCGACGCCCGCTGCAGGGCGAACAGCGCAGCCGCATCGGCCAGCAGCCCGACCCGGTCGGGGGCGAGCACGGTCACCCGCGCTCCCCCGTCGGCGGGTGCCACCTGGATCGAGACCGCGCCCCGGCGTCGTACCTCTTGGGGCACCGGCACCTCCTGGTGGCCGTCCTGGAGGGTGGCCGGCTCGCCGAGCAGGGTCGCGGTGCGGGCCGCCACCTCGCGCACCAGCCCGGCGCGCCACGTGGACCAGGCCTTGGGTGAGGTGGCCCGGGCATCGGCCTCGGTGAGGGCGACCAGGAGCGAGAGCGCCTCCGCGTCGGGCAGCCGGTCGGCGAGGTGTCGGGCCGTGGCCGGGTCGGCCGGGTCGCGGGTGGTCGCGGTCTCGACCAGCATCAGGTGCCGGCGCACCAGCAGGCCGACCAGCTCGACTGCCTCGTCGTCGAACCCCATCCGGGCGGCGATCCCGCGGGCCAGGGGCTCGCCGGCCACGCTGTGCTCGGTCAGGCCGCCCTTGCCGATGTCGTGCAGCAGGCACGCGACGAGCAGCACGTCGGGCCGGCCGACGCCGCGGATCAGCCGGGCGGCCTCCATACAGGTCTCCACGACGTGCCGGTCGACGGTGAAGCGGTGGATCGCCGAGGCGTGCGGCAGCAGCCGGATCCGCTCCCACTCGGGGAGCACGGCGTCCAGGGCACCGGTCTCCTCCAGCGTCTCCCACACCGGGAGCAGCCCGGGCCCGGCCGCCAGCAGTCGGACCAGGGCCTGACGCGCGGCAGCGGGCCAGGGGTCGGGCAGCGACGGACACTCCGCGACCAGGCGGGCCGCGGTCGCCGGCGCGAGCTCGAGGTCGCGCTCGGCGGCGACGGCGGCAGCCCGCAACAGGAGCGTCGGGTCACCGGAGGGCTTGGCGTCGCGGGTCAGCACGACCTCGCCGCCCGAGAGCGCGACCCCGGTCTCGACGAACTCCAGCTCGGGGCGGCGACCGCTGCTCGGCCGCGCCAGGACGCCGTCCACACGACGCCAGGTCAGCCGGGACAGGTGAGTGACCCGGCGACCGAGCTCGCGCACCTGTCGCTGGGCGTCACCGGCGTCGCCGAGGCCGAGGGCGTCGGCGAGGTCCTCCCACATCTCGGGAGCCACCCGGTCAGTTGCCCGGCCGGCCACGCCGTGCAGCGCGTCACGCACGTCGAGCATGGTGCGACGCGAGCGCTCCAGGTCGACGTGCGGCACGTCGACCAGCCAGGTCGCGACCAGCGCCTTGAGCACGGTGGCGTCACGGAGCCCGCCCTCGGACTCCTTCAGGTCGGGCACCGACAGGTGGGCCAGCTCGCCCATCAGCGCATGCCGCTTGGCGACCAGGTCGCGCAGCGCCGGCAGCCGGCTGCGCGCCGTACGACGCCAGTGCGCGAGCACCGACGAGCGCAGCCGCAGCGTGAGGTTGGGATCGCCGGCCAGGTGGCGGAGGTCCAGCAGGCCCAGGGCCACGCGCACGTCGGCGTCGGCCTGCTCGATCACGTCGGGCTCGGTGCGCACCGAGTGGTCGAGCTTGGCGCCGGAGTCCCACAGCGGGTACCAGATCCGCTCGCCGGCATCCCCGAGGGCGACCCCCGACTCGTGCACGAGCACGACGTCGAGATCGGAGTACGGCGCGAGCTCACCGCGCCCGTAGCCGCCCACCGCCACCAGGGCGCAGCCGACCTCGGGCGCCTGCGCCGCGGCGTACGCGGACACACACAGCGCATCCGCAGCCGCGGTCCGTCCTGCCCTGTCCTCCACCACCACAGTGTCCGATGCGTCGGGGGCGGGAGCCATCCCGCCCATGACGAACCCCGCCGGCCCGACAGCCGGCGGGGTTCGCACGACGACCCGTCAGATGGCCGCGCTGTCGCGGTCTCCGGTGCGCACTCGGACGACGGTCTCGACCGGGCTGACCCAGACCTTGCCGTCGCCGATCCGTCCGGTCTGCGCGGTCTTCTGGACGATGCCGACGATGTCCTCGGCGTCGCCGTCATCGGTGACGATCTCGATCCTGATCTTCGGCACCAGGGCGATGTCGTACTCCGCGCCGCGGTAGACCTCGGTGTGGCCCTTCTGGCGGCCGTAGCCGCTGACCTCCGAGACGGTCATGCCGGTGACCCCGAAGGTCTCGAGGGCCTCGCGGACCTCTTCCCACTTGTGCGGCTTGATCACTGCGGTGATGAGCTTCATGCCATGGCTCCTTCGGTGGGGGCGGGCGTGGCTGCGGCGTGCGAGGCGGCCAGGACTCCGGTCCCACCACCCAACACCGAACCCGAGCGGCCGTCGAGGTCGTAGGCGGACTCGCCGTGCTCGGCGAAGTCGATGCCGTCGATCTCCTCGTCCTCGGAGACCCGCCAGCCGATCGTGTACTTGATCGCCAGGCCGATCAGCGTGGTGAGGACGCCGGTCCAGACCACCGTGAACAGGACCCCCATGAGCTGGTGGCCCAGCAGGGTTGCGTTGCCGCCGTAGAACAGGCCGTTCATGGTGCCGAACAGGCCGTCGACGCCCTGGGGCGACTTGTCGGTCCCGACGAACCCGATCAGCACGCATCCCAGGATGCCGCCGACCAGGTGGACGCCCACGACGTCGAGCGAGTCGTCGAGCCCGAACTTGTACTTGAGGCCGACCGCGTAGGCACAGCCCAGGCCGGCGACCGCGCCGACGATCAGTGCGCCCACGGTGTTGACCGCCCCACAGGCCGGGGTGATCGCGACCAGACCGGCCACGACGCCCGAGGCCGCACCGAGGGAGGTCGCCTTGCCGTGCATGATCCGCTCCATCAGCAGCCAGGCGAGCATCGCCGCCATGGTGGCCAGGGTGGTGTTCATGAACGTCACGCCGGTCTCGCTGTAGAACTGCGCGGAGAACTTCGCCGGGCTGCTCAAGGAGTCGGTGGTGAAGACGATCGAGCCGACGTTGAAGCCGTACCAGCCGAACCACAGCAGGCCCGCGCCGATCATGGTGAGGGTCAGGTTGTGGGGCTTCATCGGGTCGCGCATGAAGCCGACCCGCTTGCCGATGATCAGCGCCAGCACGCCGCCGGCGATACCGGCGTTGATGTGCACGACCGTGCCGCCGGCGTAGTCGAGGTTGGCGAACTTCGAGTAGAACCAGCCGCCGCCCCACACGTTGTGGGCGATCGGGAAGTAGCAGAGCGTGACCCAGATCGGCAGGAAGACGATCCAGGACGAGAGCTTCACGCGATCGGCGATCGCGCCCGAGATCAGCGCCGCCGTGATCACCGCGAAGGTGAGCTGGAACAGCACGTAGATGTAGTTGCCGTGTGAGACCCCCGAGAGGCCGAACATGCTGAACGGGTTGGCGAAGAGCTTGCCGTTGCCGTTCCCGACGCCGTCGCCACCCCAGCCCTCGGACCAGCCCCACAGCACGAACACGATGCCGACGACCGCAAGCGAGACGTAGGACATCATCATCATGTTGAGGACGGACTTCGAGCGGGTCATGCCGCCGTAGAACAGGGCGAGCGCCGGCGTGGTCATCATCAGGACGAAGGCTGTCGCCACGATCATCCAGGCGTAGTAGCCGTCCATGGAACCTCCAGGAAAGTGTGTCCAGATGGGTGACCGGGCCCGGACAACGCCGTCCG
>JAWWPM010000321.1:0-9663 GCA_033854915.1 Nocardioidaceae bacterium | reverse complement strand
CAGGTCGTCGGGGTGCACGCCTGCGTCGGCGAACGCCTGCCGGTAGTGCGGCACGTGCCGGTGGACCCTCAGCACGGTCTCGCGCAGCCGCTCGAGCTGATGTGCCTCCAGCTCGTCGCGGGTCAGGTCGGGGATCTCGCCGCTCATGGGAGCAGGCTAGATCGCTCGCATCCGGTTGTTGCGCGCAGCGTGCTCGACCTCGGCCAGGCCGAGCGCCTCGAGCACCGGGGGGACGTAGTTGCCGAAGCGCCCCCGGAGGCCCTTCTTCAGCCCGTACCAACCGCCCACCGGGTTGTCCGCGGAGCGACCCCAGGCCTCGACGGTGTCGGGCTTGGCGTCCTTCTGCTCGTCGGCGTTGCCCAGCAGCACCCAGTCGCCGCGCTCGGCGAGCATCGCGTGCAGGTCGTCGATGCACGAGAGGTGGTAGCGCAGCTGCGTGGTCCCGACCTGTACGACGAGTGCCGGGGGCTCCGCCTCGGGATCGCGGTAGGCCTCGAACTCCGACGAGCCCGGTGGTGTCGCCAGGACCCACGGGTCCTCCGGGGTGCCCGCGCCTTCGACCTCGACCGCCATGACCGACCTCCTCCCGGCCGGGCTCCCTGCCCGTCCTCCGGACACGCTAGGACCAATTCATGACATCAGTTGTCACGATCTGGATGACTCGGTCATGCTGAGCCGGTGCGCGCCGGACGCCTGCTCAGCCTGGTCACGATCCTCGGCCGCGAGGGCCGGGTCACCGCCGCCGCCCTCGCCGAGCGCCTGGAGGTCAGCGAACGCACCATCCTGCGCGACATCGAGGTGCTGTCCGGCTCCGGCGTGCCGGTCTACGCCACCCGGGGCGTGGGGGGCGGCTTCCAGCTGCTCGAGGGCTACGCGTCCGCCTCGTCCGACCGGCGCCTGCCGGGAGGCGCGTCCCGCACCGGCCGGCGTCGGATGACGGTCCGGATCACCGACGAGGGGCGCCGGATGGCGGCGATCCTGGGCTACCTGCAACCGCTTCGTCCCCGCCCGGAGCCTCCGGAGCGGGACGGCTGGTCGACGGCGACCTGCCGGATGCGGTCGGTGGAGAGCATGGCCGTCGAGGTTCTCGCCCTGGGACCGCACGTCGAGGTCGTCGCACCCGCCGAGCTGCGGGGCCAGGTGGCCGAACTGGTCCGCCGGACCGCGACGCTCTACGCGGATTGACCAGCCTCGGGCGGATCGTGGAAGAGTCTCCCGCCGATCTCCTTGCTGCGTCCGGTGAACACCGCGACGACCTCGTCGCCCACGGTGACCTGCACGTCGTACACCCCGTCGCGACCCTCTCGCTCGCGCTCGGTGGCCGTCGCGACCAGCCGGTCGCCCAGCCGGGTCGGGCGGCGGAACCGGATCTCGGCGCCGGCCGCCACGGTGACCCGGTTGTAGGAGTTGCAGGCGAACGCGAAGGCGCTGTCGGCCAGGGTGAAGGTGAGTCCGCCGTGGCCGATGTCGTGCCCGTTGACCATGTCGTCGCGCAGCGCCATCGAGAGCGTCGCGGTGCCGGGACCGACGGCGTCGAGGACCATGCCGAGGCTCTGGCTGGCCCGGTCGCCGGCCCACATGGCGTCGGCGCTGCGGCGGGCGGTCTCCTCGGGCGTCACGCAGACAGGCTAGAGCCGGCTGGCGGGCCGGTCACTCCTCGCTGCGGTCGGGGGTGGGGTCGAGGAACACGTGTCGAACCTCGGGAAAGCGTTCCCGGATCCGTTGGTCCACCTCGTCCGAGGCCTGCTCGATGTCCTCGGGGGTGAGATGGTCGGCGAGGTCGACGCGAGCCGCGACCAGGACCTGTTCGGGCGAGAGGCGCATGGTCATCAGCTCGAGCACCGAGTCCACGCCCTCGGCCTTGTTGATCGCGTCCACGATCCCGGCGCGGAGCTCGGGCGAGGCGGCCTTGCCGATGAGGTACTGCTGGTTCTGCCGGCCGAGCCCGTAGGCCACCACCACCAGGAGCACCGCGATCAGGATCGAGGCGACGCCGTCCCAGGTGCGCCCGCCGGTCAGGGTGTCGAGCGCGAGGCCGCCGGCTGCGAGCAGCAACCCGACCAGCGCGACGCCGTCCTCCCACACCACCGCCCGCAGCGCGGGGTCGGCGTCGTGGCGCAGGTGGTGGAGCATCCCGGAGCCGGCCTGGCCGGCGTTGCGGCGCAGCTGGACGACGGCCTTGACGAAGGACGAGCCCTCGAACAGGAATGACGCACCGAGCACGATGAACGCCCACATCGGCGAGCCGGACTCGCCGGGGCTCGCCAGCGCCGTGAGGCCTTCGTACGCCGAGAAGCCGGCGCCCAGGACGAAGATCCCGACCGCGGCCAGCAGTGACCAGAAGTAGCGCTCCATTCCGTAGCCGAACGGGTGCTCCTCGTCGGGCTCCTTCTGGCTCTTGCGCAGCGACGCCATCAGGAACACCTGGTTGAGGGTGTCGCCGAACGAGTGGGCCGCCTCCGACAGCATCGCCGACGAACCCGACGCCAGCCCGGCCGCGAGCTTGGCGGCCGCGATCAGGAGGTTGGCTCCCCCGGCCACGAGCACCGTCGAGGTCGACTCGTCCTCTGCCATGGTCCTGTGTCTACCGGATGGAGCGACCCACCGACCCACCCCCAGGGTGGGCTCAGGAGAGCAGAAGGGTGGCACCGAGGACGGCGAAGCCGACCAGCACCCAGCTCACGTAGTCGCCGACGTGCGCGCGATGCACCGCGTGGAGCACGCGTTGCGTGGAGTGCCACGGTCGGCGCACGACGGACAGCGGGCCCGGCAGCCGGGACGGCCACAGACTGGCCAGGGCGAACCCGGTGGCCAGCGCGGCGCCGAGCAGGCCCAGGGCCACTGTGGTGACCGACCACAGTGGCTCCACGTGTCCGGCGGGCAGGGCGAGGTGGGCGCCCCCTAGGACCGCAGCGGAGTACTGCTGCTGGTCGACGACGGTGGCCCCGGCACTGGCTGCGGACGCAGCGACTCCCGGCCCCAGCGCCAGCCAGAGACCCACGCACATCAGCACGACCGGCGGCACCAGCACGCGGAGCACGTCGCGGCGCGGAGGGTGGTCGCCCTCCGGCTGCTCGTGGGTGTCGGGGCCCGGGTCCGGCTCCTCGCCGAGCCCGGCGAAGATGCGGAGCCCGGCGCGCAGCACCGAGCCGCCGGTCAGCGCCGAGACCAGGAGCAGCACGACCTCGAGCCATCCGGCATGGGCACCGGCGAGCGCGGTCGAGAACGCAGCCTTCCCGGCCCAGGTGCCGAAGGGCGGCAAGCCGGCGAGCGCCAGACCGCCGACCACGAACGTCGTACCGGCCAACCACATGCCGCGGCCGCGCCGGTAGAGCTCGTGCTCGTCGAGGGTCTCGAACCGGTTCAGCAGCAGGCCGGTCACCAGGAACAGCGCCCCCTTGGTGCAGGCATGCCCCACCGCGTACAGGCCCGCAGCGGCGATCCCCGGGCCGCTCAGCAACCCGATCCCGCATGCGATCACACCCGAGTGCGCGACCGTGGAGTAGGCGAGCAGTCGCTTGAGGTGGCGCTGGGACGCGCACATCACCGCGCCGACCACGGCCGTCACGGTGCCGAAGCCCACCAGGGCATGGCGGATCGCCGACTCGGGGACCGAGCCGTCGAAGACCACCCACCACCAGCGCGCGACGGCGAACGCGCCGACGGTGACCATCGCCCCCGAGAGCAGCACGCACACCGGCGTGGGCGCGACGGCCTCGGCGTCGGCGGTCCAGAAGTGGAAGGGGACCAGCGCCATCTTCACCAGCACACCGGTCAGCAGGAGGGCGCAGGACACCACGACCAGGTGGTCGGGCGGCGAGCCCCGCAGCGAGCGGCCGATGGCGGCCAGGTTGAGCTCGCCGGTGCGGGCGTAGAGAAGGGCCACCCCGGACAGCGAGAGGGAGGCGCCGACGGTGTTGACGATGCCGAAGGTCAGGGCACCGTGCACGCTGCGGTGCTCCTCGATGCGCATGCCGGTCAGGGCGTACGCCGTCACGCCCATCAGCTCGAACCACACGAACGCGTCGAACACGTCGCCGGCCAGCGCGAACCCGGCGCAGGCGCCGAGGAACACCACGACCAGCACGACGTACGGCGTGCCGGTGTCGGCCAGGAAGTGCCACGAGTAGGTCAGCGCCGCCACCGTGAGCAGCCCCACCAGGCAGACCAGCAGGGCGGCGGGCCGGTCGATGACCAGCGCGACCCCGATCGGCTCACCATGGACCGGCGTCCAGCCGCCGGGCCAGACCACGCGCGTGCCATCGCCGACGGCGCCGGCGGTCCAACCGGCGGCGACGGTCACCGCCACCGCCACGAGCAGCACCACGGGGTCGGCGAGCCGTCGACCCATCGCGGTCACGGCTCCCCCGGCGACCAGCGCACCCACCAGCAGGGGCGCCGTCACGAGCATCACGACGACGATCTCGAGCGCGCTCATTCCTCGAGGTCCTCCTCGAGCGAGCGGATCCGGTCGGGGTCGATCGTGCCGAGCCGCTTGGCGAGCTGGATGGTGAGCGCGAGCAGCAGTGCCGTGACCGCGGCCCCGACCACGATGTCGGTCAGGGTGAGGGCCTGGACCACCGGATCGACCACGCGGACCCCCGGCTGCACGTCCCCGAACACCGGGGCGGTGGCGTGGCCCGACCAGCCGACCAGCAGCAGGAGCAGGTAGGTCGAGGACTGCACCAGCGAGAGGCAGACGATGATGTGGATGAAGTTCCGGCTCGTGGCGATGCCGTAGCAGCCGGCCAGCAGCACCCACGCCGCGACGGCGTAGGGCAGCGCGGCGAGGACGTCACTCATGGTCGCGCTCGTGGACCAGCAGGGCCTGCTCGAGGAACTTCGACAGCAGCAGGATCAGGGCCGAGGCGACCTCCATGCCGACGGCGACGTTGAACAGCTCCACCATGCCCGCCGAGGTGAGCGAGCCGAGGGTGCCGGTCGGCAGCCAGTTGGCCAGGAACGGGTCGCCGACGAAGAGCCCGGAGACCCCGAGCAGCACGAAGCCGGCGGCGCCCACGGCCTCAGCGACATCGAAGACCGCCAGTGGGCGCAGCCGCTCGAGCACCCCGTAGTCGCCGGCGAGATAGGCCAGGTGCAGGCCCGTCGCGAGGACGGCGCCCCCCTGGAAGCCACCACCCGGGCTGATCGCGCCGTGCGCGACGACGTAGAGGCCGACGAGGACAGTGGGTGCGAGCAGCGCAAAGCCGGCCAGGTTCACCGCGCTCCAGACGTCGCCCGGGCCGGCCTGACCGACGCCGGCCCGGTCGTCCTCGTCGCGCATCCGGCGCAGCAGCAGGAGGGCGGCCACCGCTGCACCGAAGAGCACGAACTCCTCGCCCAGCGTGTCGAGGGCCCGCTGGTCGAAGTTGACCGAGGAGATCGCGTTGGCGGTGTGCCGTCCGACGGCGGACGAGACCGCACGAGCGCCGTACGGATGGGGGACGTCGCCCACGTGCGGCAGCCCACCGAGCGCGAGCGCGAAGAGCACAGCCGCCCCGGCCGCACCGACGGCGAACAGCAGCCGGCTGGCCCGCTCGCGGGTCACCGGTCGCCCTCCTCGTCGTCGTGCTCCAGCTCCCGGTCGACCTTGGCCACGGTGAGCACGACGAGCAGCGGGACGATGGCGGTGCCGACGCCGACCTGGGCGAGGGCGACATCGGGCGCCTGGAGCGCCACCATCAGCACACCGAGCACCAGCCCGTACGCCGAGAGGACCAGGGCCTGCCGGGTCGGCTCCCGGGTCAGCGCCACCGCGGTCGCCGTGGCGCCGGTCGCCAGCAGCAGGACGCCGAGCAGGACGTCGGCGATCACGAACCCGTCCCCGGTTCCTCGCCGCGCCGGGACACGGCCCGGGCGGTGGCCGCCGCGGCCACCGGGGAGGTCGCGGCCAGCAGCACGAGGATCAGCAGGAGCTTGAACCAGTCGGCCGGGTCGCGTACGAGCACGCCGAGCAGGACCAACGGGGCCCCGAGCACCCCCGACAGGCTCAGGTAGTGCAGCCGCACCAGTGCGCTCGGCGGCCAGGCGGAGCCGACCGCCGCGAGCACGAGGACCAGCGCACCCAGCGCGATCAGGGCGGTCGACCCGGCGTCCACGAGGCTCACAGGGCTCGACCGAAGAAACGGGCGAAGACCAACGATCCGGCCAGGGAGACCAGAGCGAGGACCAGCGGCACGTCGAGGTACGACGGCCGGTCCTGGCCCACCGCCAGCAGCACCAGGACCACGGTCAGCGTGACCGACAGCGACTGCAGCGCGACCAGCCGTTCCCCGGGCGCGCCCCTACAGACCGCGACCAGGCACGGCCCGGCGGCCGCGACGAGCAGCACCAGCGCGATCCACCCGAGAACCGGATCGAGAGAGGGGGTCATCGGCCCTCGAGGCCGGCCGTCGCCCGGCTGTGCGAGGTGAGCCGATGGCGGCGCAGCACCGGGCGGGCGGCGCGCTGCTCGACGTCGAGGGTCAGGGAGCCCGGCGCCGCCGAGGTGAGCAGCACGGCCCAGGCACGGGTCGCGACGTCGTCATCGAGAAGGCGTACGTCGTCGAGCTCACCGACGTCGACCCGCAGCGCCCGGCCCGTGACCAGCAGCCGGACGAGCACGACCGCGTCGACCACCACGTCGACCGGCAGCCACACCGAGCGGCGTACGAACCCGGGCGGCCGGACCGCGGGGTCGAACGCGCGGCGCCCGAGCACCCCCGTCGTCACGGCGGCGCCGCCGATCGCCAGGGCCAGCGGGATCTCCCAACCGGTCGGTGAGCTGAGCAGCCCGAGATACCCCGCCGAGAGCAGCAGCCACCAGCCGACGACCCGCGCCGACGTGCGGACCCCGCTCACCGACGGCTCAGGAAACCGCGCCGAGCTCGTCGCGCAGTCGGGCCAGGAGCGCGGAGAGCAGGCGCGAGACCTGCATCTGGGTGATGCCGAGGACCGCACCGATCTCGGACTGAGTGGCGCCCTTGAAGAACCGCATCTCCAGCATGATCCGCTCGCGGCGGTCGAGATGCTCGAGCAGCGGCTTGAGCGCCACCCGTGCCTCCGCGCTGTCGAAGCCGGGGTCGTCGTCCCCGAGCTTCTCCCCGATGCCGGCGTCCGCGTCGCCCGCCGACGTGTCGAGCGAGGTCGGGACGAAGCAGCCGTTGGCCGCCAGCGCCTCGACCACCAGGTCGAGGTCGAGATCGAGCCGCTCGGCGATCTCGGACGGACGCGGTGCCCGACCCAGCTCCTGGCACAGGTCGGACTCGACGGCGGTGATCCGCGACTGCGCCTGCTGCACCGATCGGGGCGGGCGCACGGCCCAGCCGTGGTCACGGAAGTAGCGGCGTACCTCTCCCCGGATGGTGGGGACGGCGTAGCTGAGGAAGTCGGTGGCGCGTTCGGCGTCGAACCCGCGCACCGCCTTGACCAGGCCGAGGTAGGCGACCTGCTCGAGGTCTTCGATGGCCACGCCGCGCGAGCGGTAGCGACGCGCGACGTCGACGGCGATCTGCATGTTGAGCTCGACGACGCGTCCCTGGTAGGCCGCGCGTTGAGTCTCGTCGTCGGCGTCGTGGGCCAGAGCCAGGAGACGCTGGGTGGCCTCCCGGCGCGGGAGCCGCTCGAGCTCGTAGTCGAGCTGATCGGCTTCGGTTGTGGTGGTGGGTCGTTCGAGAACGGTGGTCACGATGGCGCACCTTCTGAGGGGTTAGTGCGTAAACGTGGCAGGTGTATTCGACCACTGAGACAGGTTTATCATCCCGAGTAACTGGGGCAAAACCCCCGTAGGGGGGGGTGAAAACACCCTTAAACGGCAGAGACCCGGTCGTCGGGGCCCACCACGACCAGGCCGTCGGCGGCGGCGAAGGCCAGGGCGCGGTCGAACCGCCCACCCTCCCAGTACGTCGCGCCGACCAGCTGGCGCAGGTCGTCGGGACTCTGGGGGCCCTGCTGCTCGAGGGCCCGGACGAGCTGGCCCATCTCGTGGAACACCTGGCGGTCGCGGTGACCCTCGGTGCTCGCCTTCGGCGGTGGCATCGGCATCTGCTGCTCCTCCTCGTGCGGGAAACGGATCGTCGTCGGTCAGGCGGTCAGACCGACGCGGTGGCGTGCTGCTGGCCGCCGGTCTCGGCGTCCTCGGCGGTCAGCGGCCTGGCGATGTCCTCCAGCGACTGTCCCTCGGCCTTGACGCCCAGGAACGCCTCCACGATGCCGCCCGCGATCATCAGCCCGGCGCCCAGGAAGTAGCCCGGCGCGATCCCGGTGATGTCGCCACTGGCGGACGCACTGTCGATCAGGTGCCCGAACAGCAACGGTCCGCTGATGCCGCCGGCCGCCGTACCGATGGCGTAGAAGAACGCGATGCACAGGGCCCGCGTCTCCATCGGGAAGACCTCGCTGGCGGTGAGGTACGCCGCGCTGGCACCGGCCGAGGCGAAGAAGAAGATCACCATCCCGAAGATGGTCAGGCTCATCGCACTGAGGCCGCCGAGCATGAAGCCGGCGATCGCGAGCAGCACCCCGGACAGCAGGTAGCAGCCGGTGATCATCTTGACCCGTCCGATGGAGTCGAACAGCGGGCTCAGCAGCAGGGCGCCGAGGAAGTTGCTGACCGCGAAGGCGGCGAGGTACCAACCGGTCTGGCCGACCCCCAAGAACGTGGTCAGGGTGTCGCCATAGGTGAAGAAGAACGCGTTGTAGAGGAACGCCTGGCCGACGAACAGCGAGAAGCAGAGGATGGTCCGCTTGGGATACATCGTGAAGACGGTCTTGGCGATCAGCACGAGGCCGATCGTCTTGCGCTGGCGGATCGTGATCGTGTCCTTGACCGCCGGCAGCTCCCGACCCGACTCCTCGTGCACGGTGCGCTCGATGTTGCGCACGATCTGCTCGCCCTCGTCCTCGCGTCCGTGGATGAACAGCCAGCGGGGGCTCTCCGGGACGTTGCGCCGCACGAGCAGGATGCCGACGGCGAGGACGGCGCCGAGGCCGAACGCCAGGCGCCAGCCCAGGGAGGCGCTGACGATCGTCGGGTCGAGCAGCGGGATGGTCAGCAGCGAGCCGGCCGCGGCACCCACCCAGAACGAGCCGTTGATGGCGACGTCGACCCGGCCGCGGTACCTCGCGGGGATCAGCTCGTCGATGGCGGAGTTGATGGCGGCGTACTCGCCACCGATGCCGGCGCCGGTGAGGAAGCGGGCCCCGAAGTACCACATCGGGTTCATCGAGAACGCAGTGAGCACGGTGGCGCAGATGTAGAACCCGAGGGTGAGCATGAACAGCTTCTTGCGGCCGAAGCGGTCGGTGAGCTGGCCGAAGAACAGGGCGCCCACACAGGCTCCGGCGACATACATCGCGCCGGCGGTGCCGATGTCGCTGCTGCTCAGCCCCAAGCCGGTGCTGGTGGGCTTCAGCGCGTCGGACATGGAGCCGACGATGGTCACCTCGAGCCCGTCCAGGATCCAGACTGTGCCCAGCCCGATCACGATGAGCCAGTGCCACCGCACCCACGGCAGCCGGTCCATCCGGGCCGGGATGTCGGTGGTGATCTGACCGGTTTCGACGCCGCTGGCCATGGTTCCTCCTCGTGTCCGGGTCGTGCGCCGACAGACGTACCCCGGCGGCGAAGAGGCATGCGTCACACCGACGGACCAGGCGCAGTTCGGCGACGCCAGCCGGGGCCGC
>JAWWPM010000320.1:0-3366 GCA_033854915.1 Nocardioidaceae bacterium | reverse complement strand
GCACCCGCGGCGCGATCGGGAACTCCCCTCCGTAGCTCTTGCCCGGCGACATCTCGAGCCGGATGTCGAGCATCGGCAGTCGCTCACGCAGTGCCGTCGTGGTCGACGGCCCGTTGCCGAGCTCGGCGACCACCGCGGCGCAGGCCTCCGTGACCCAGGCCGGGCCGTCGTCCGCGAGCCCGTTGCTCTCCACCTCCTTGGCCAGCCGCGCGGCGAGCTGCGCCGCGACGCGCGCCGCTGCGCTGCCCCAGACCGCGGGCAGGAGGTCGCGCGGGAACGCGAACACGGTGCGCCGCATCGCGAGCTGGCGGACCACGGACCGGTCCTCGTAGAGCGCGCGGTCGATGTCGGCGAACGACGAGTCGCCTCGCGCCCATGCGGAGAGGTAGACGTTGGCGGGCTCGGTGGCGTGCAGGCAGGTCATCGCCGCGACCGCGTCCTCGACGGTCGAGACCCGCTCGTCCTCGGCCAGCGCGTGCCGGCGCCCGAGCCGGGCTCGGCGTTCGTCGTCGGACACGGTGCGCACCGACCCATGGTGACCGACGCCGCGGACAGAGGACGGCTGCGACCCGCTGCCCGACGGTCTGGCACACTCGCCCGGTGGCCGACGCACCCGTTCCTGCCGCGCCACCGGAGAGCCGTGCGGCGCGAGTGCTGGTCGTGGTCGGCATCGTGGTGCTCGCGTTCAACCTGCGCCCCGCCGCGGTCAGCGTCGGCCCCGTGCTCGGCGACATCACCGACACCCTGCACATGTCCGGCGTCGAGGCCGGGGTGCTCACATCCCTGCCGGTGCTGGCGTTTGCGCTGTTCGGCGCCCTGGCACCGCGGCTGGCCCGACTGGTCGGGCTGCACCGGCTGACGCTCCTGGCGTTGGTGAGCGTGGTGGTCGGGCTCTACCTCCGCAGCCGTGTGGACGACGCGGTCGTCTTCCTGCTGCTGTCCCTGCTCTCCCTGGTCGGGATGGCCACGGCCAACGTGCTGCTGCCATCGCTGGTCAAGCTGCACTTCCCGCACCGGATCGGGCTGATGACGGCGGTCTACTCGACGTCCCTGGCGATCGGGCTGACCTCCGCGTCGGTGTTCACGGTGCCGATCAGCGAGGCGTACGACGGGTGGCGCAGCGGGCTGCTCGCGTGGGCACTGCTGGCTGCGTTCGCCGTACTCCCCTGGCTCGGGCTGGTCCGGCACGACCGGCCGCTCGACCTCGAACCCAGCGGCCGCGCGATCGGTCTCGGCGACGTCGCCCGCACCCGGCTCGGCTGGACGATGGCCTGGTTCTTCGGGCTCCAGTCCCTGCAGGCCTACTCGATCTTCGGCTGGTTCGCGGAGGTCTACCAGGACGCCGGCTTCTCCGCCCACACAGCGGGCCTGCTGCTCGGGGTGATCACCGGGATCAGCATCCCGCTGTCGTTCGTGATCCCCGCGCTGGCGGCCCGGATGACCAACCAGGCGCCGCTCATGTGGGTGGTGATGGGCTGCTACCCGATCGGCTACCTGGGCCTGGTCTTCGCTCCCCATGGCCTGGCGGCGCTGTGGGCGCTCGTGGTCGGGATCGGCACCTGCACGTTCCCGCTGATCCTCACCCTGATCGGGCTGCGGGCCAGGACCCCCGCCGGCACCGCGGCGCTCTCCGGCTTCACCCAGTCCATCGGCTACCTGATCGCCGCGGTCGGCCCGTTCGGGGTCGGTCTGCTGCACGACCTCACGGGCGGCTGGACGGTCCCCCTGGTCGCGTTGACCGTGGTCGCGGTCCCCCAGCTCGCGGTCGGGCTGGCCGTGTCGCGGCCGTCCTACCTCGAGGACCAGCTCTCCCAGGTGCGTGTCTGAGGTCAGCGAGGTCCCCGGTTCGACATGCGGAGGTTTCGAGACGGTTGCAGAGCAACCTCCTCAACCACCGCCATCCAGTCCGGCGAAGTCGAGGTGCGAGGGTGCCGGGGTCTGTCTGGGCGGGGGCGCGGGCAGGGAGCGTAAAGGTTGGCGTGGCGGCGACGCCTGCACCGACCACCCACGGCGTTGCCGCCGACACGGCATACCCAAGCGACTGCCCGGGTCACCGACCGGACGGGCCCGGGGCGGTCCACCGAGCCGCAGCCCTGTGTCCACTCCTCCCCAGCGGCGTGGGCCAGCCGCAGGTCCGAGGAGACCTGGGCAGTCTCCTCGGACCCGCGGCAGCGCGTTCCCGCGGCACTACGGCAGCGGGAGGCTCCAGATCCCGCGGCCGTGGGTGGCGGCGTAGACGTCGCCGTCGCTGGCGACCTCGACGTCCATCACCGTGGTGAGCGGGAAGTTGCCGCCCAGCCGTGACCAGCTGGTGGCGCCCGGGGCCCGGTAGAGCACCCCGAGGTCGGTGCCGAGCAGCAGCGCACCCGAGGCGGTCTGCTTGATCGAGTTCGTCGGCACGTCCGGCAGGTTCGCCGAGATGTCGGTCCAGGTGGTGCCGCCGTCGGTGGTCTCGAACACGTGACCGACCCCGGCGCCGGGACCCTCGGTGAAGCGACGGCTGAAGCCGTTGATCGCGAGGTAGGCATGCTTCGCGTTGGCCGGGTCGATCCCGATCCCGCCGACGTACCGGTTCGGTACGCCGCTGGGCAGGGTCACCGCCTTCCACTCACCCGAGGAGTTGGTGGCCAGACCACGGGCGAACCCGGCGTTGTTGCAGGGGCCGCACCAGGCGACGTACCCGACGCCCTTGTTCATCGCCACCGCGGTCGCGGAGTGACCGGCACCCAGGTCGAACTTCTTGGCCCACTCCGTGCCGGACCGGATCGCCCAGCCCTTGTTCTGGGTCCAGACGTACTCACCGGCGGCGATCCAGCTGTTCGGGTCGCTCCGGTCAAAGTCGAACGGCGCGATGAACCGGGCCAGTGGGTCGGCCGGACCGACCTTGTACGACGTCGCCGTGTCGGTCGTGACCGCCCCGGGGTTGACCGCGCAGTTCTCGGTCACCGACATCGACAGGTTGGTGTACTCCTGGGCCTGCCGGCAGCCGTCGGCCGGGTCGGCCATGGCGTCGCCACCGTCACCGCCGAACGGCGAGCCCATCACCGTGTCCTTGTTGGTGCCGTTGGCCTGCACACCGCGGAGGTTGGAGGTGCCGTTGTCCTGCAGGCCCCCGGAGATGACCAGGCCGCCCTTGTCCTTGTCGGCACCCCAGGCCACGGAGTAGTACTGCAGCCCGTCCATGGGCCCGTCGCGGGTCAACGACTTCCAGTCGGTCGCGTGGCCCGACGCGTTGGCCGTACCGTTGACGGGCCGGCTGTAGAGACCGCCGTCGTTGCCGGCGAAGAACGTCGGCACCCCGTTGACCGTGCCGATCGCGGCGGCGTGCTGGTCCGGGTGGGTGGTGTCGGGGCAGGAGTTCCTGGC
>JAWWPM010000319.1:0-27066 GCA_033854915.1 Nocardioidaceae bacterium | reverse complement strand
TGCCGGTCGATCAGCGCGGCCGGCAGGCGCCAGTCGACCCTGGCGTCGTCGACGCTGATCTTGGGGGCGTAGGAGACGTCGTCACCGGCTTGGGGCCGCGCCTCGAGCGAGCCGTCGGCGAGGCCGTCGAGCGTGGCGACCAGGAGGCCGGCGCCGCCCTCGGCGAGCCGTGCGAGCAGGTCGCCGGCGGTGTCGCGGGGCCTGATGGTCTCGGTCATCAACCCGAAGGTGGGGCCCGCGTCGAGCTCCTTGACGATCCGGAACGTGGTCGCCCCGGTCACGTCGTCTCCGGCCCAGAGGGCCCGCTGCACCGGGGCGGCGCCGCGCCAGGCGGGCAGCAGCGAGAAGTGGAGGTTGACCCAGCCGTGCTCCGGGATGTCGAGCGCCGACTGCGGCAGCAGCGCGCCGTAGGCCACCACCGGGCAGACGTCTGCGCGCAGCTCGCGCAGCGCGGCCTGGAACTCCGGCTCACGCGGGTGGCCGGGCTTGAGGACCGGCACGCCGAGCGCCTCGGCGGCCTCGGCGACCGGAGAGGGGGACGTCGTGCGGCCGCGTCCGGACGCGGCGTCGGGGCGGGTCACGACTCCGACCAGGTCGTGGGGCGAGGCTGCGATCGCGGCCAGCGACGGCAGGGCGACCTCGGGGGTGCCCGCGAAGACCACCCGCATCAGAGGCCGAGCCCGCCCGTGGGGTGCGGCGACACCTTGATCGTGGGTGCTCCGCTGAGGCCGAACCACTCGGACTCGCGGATCTCCTTCATGGCCAGCTTGCGGTTCTCCGGGGACAGCCGGTCGAGGAACAGCACGCCGTCGAGGTGGTCGGTCTCGTGCTGGATCGCGCGCGCGAGCAGCTCGCTGCCCTCGATCGTGACCGGCTCGCCGTACATGTCGAAGCCCTTGGCCACGACGCGCAGGGCGCGGCGGCAGTCGATGGTGAGCCCGGGGATGGACAGGCAGCCCTCGTCGCCGTCCTGGGTCTCCTCGGACAGGTCGAGGACCGGGTTGACCAGATGGCCGACCTCTCCGTCGACGTGCCAGGTGAAGGCGCGCAGGCCGACCCCGATCTGTGGAGCGGCGAGTCCGGCCCCGGGTGCCCCGAGCATGGTGTCGGTGAGGTCCTCGATCAGCCGGCGCAGCTCGCGGTCGAAGTCGACCACCTCGACGGCGGCGGTGCGCAGGACGGGGTCGCCGAACAGGCGGATCGGCTGGATGGGCACCGTCTCAGTCTAGGAGGCGGGGCCGCCGCCGCAGGAGTCGCCGGGGAGCAGCACCGCCGCCGCGACCTCGTAGGTCTGGCCGGCCTGCCGGTAGTAGTGCACTCCGGCGGTCGTCAGGCGGTGTACGGCGACCGGGTCGCGCACCACCGCACAGCTGCCGATGTCCGCGAGGTCGACGCCGGCCCGAGCCGGCCACCGGTCCACGGTGTCCTGCGCCGGCGCCGGGGCCACCTGCGACAGCACCCGCAGCACCGTCGGCTGGATCTCGGGAGGAGAGGGTTTGCGCGGGGCCCGGGCCCAGTCGTCGACAAAGGCGGCGAACGCGGCGAGGCGGCCACGGGCCCCGCTCTCCCGGGTCGGGTCTCCGAGCCCGTTGGCCACGTGGGTGAAGTGACCACCACCGGTCGTGATCTCCACGCGCGTGTCGCCACCGTCGGCGATCGGGGACGGGGCTGCGTAGTCGGGCGGTGCCGCGAGCAGGCCGTCGCGGTCGGCCTCGTGGAGCAGAGCCTGCAGCTCGGCCTCGGACGCGTCGTAGCGGAACATCGGCCACACGATGCCCTGCGCCGTGACCTCCTCGCCGCGGAGGTACGACGTGCCGTCACCGGCCACCACCAGCACCGGTGGCTCGCTGAAGAAGCTCTGCGCAGTGCCCATGCCCGGGCCGTCGGTGAGCCGGAGCACCACGTCGCGATGACCTGTCGGGTGCGCGACGTCGGCAGCCGGCTGGTGGCTCCCGCACGCGACGAGGAGGGGCACCGCCGCGATCAGGGCGAGTCGCAGACGCATGCGGGTCGGACGTGTCAGCGCACCGAGGAGTTCCGTCACAGGGTCACCGGGTCGACCTGGATGCGGACGGCGTCGAGCTTGCGCGCCGAGCGCACCCGCTGCACCTCACCCAGGGCCCGCGACAGCGCGGGACCCTGCGCCCGCGGGACCCGGACGACCACCCGGGACTCCTCGTCGAGCGGCACCGGACCGAGCACCTCGGCGCCAGGGGGCAGGTCGAGGAGAGTCAGCGCGTCGTCGACGGCACCGGGCTCGCCGGTGACCGTCGCCAGCCGGCTCGCGGGCGGGAGGTGTGCCTCGGCCCGGGCGTCGGCCTCGCGACGGGCGTGGCCGTCGGGGTCCCAGCGCACCAGCGCCTGGAGGGCCGGGTGCGCGGGGTCGCCCACGGCCACGACGGTGCCCCCCGGCGCGACGAGCCCCGCGGCGTTGAGCCAGCGGCGCAGTGCCTCCTCGTCGGTGCGCAGCTCGGCGCGGGCCAGGGCCAGCCAGGTGTCCAGCAGCAGCACCGCGGCATAGCCGCCCTCGGCGACCGGCTCGGCACCGGGAGTCGCGACCACGACCGACGGGCGGGCGGGCACCGAGGCGACCACGTGGTCACCCCCGGAGGCGACGACGGGCAGGGTCGGGAAGGCACGCCCGAGCTCTTCGGCGGTGCGACGCTCCCCCACCATCGGCGCCCGCAGCCCGCGGTGCCCACACTCGCGACAGGCCCAGGCGTCGGCCACGGTGCCGCACCAGCGGCAGGTCGGGGGCGCAGCACGATCGGCGACCACCAGCGGCCCGGAGCAGGTCGCGCAGCGCGCGGGCGTGCGGCAGCGCTCGCAGGCCAGGGACGCGGCGTACCCCTGGCGCGGCGTCTGCACCAGCACCGGTCCGCGCTCGAGGCCGGCGGCGAGGGCGTCGTAGGCCTGCTTGGGCAGGCGGCTCGCCCGCGCGAGCGGGTCGCGCTCCAGGGCGAGGTCGGTGTCGCCGGTGACCGCGACGGTGACCGCACCCCGCAGCACGTCGCGCGGCAGGGCGAGCTCGTGGGCCCAGCCGGTGGCCAGCAGCTGCTCGGCCTCCACGCTGCGCGAGAACGCCCCGAGCAGCGCCGCGGCGCCCTCCTGGACGGCCCGGGTGAGCAGGGTCTCGCGGGCATGGGGGTACGGCGCGCGCGGCTCGGCGTGCAGGTCGTCGCCGTCGTCCCAGATCGCCACCAGCCCGAGGTCCGCGACCGGTGCGAACGCGGCGGCTCGGGTGCCGACGACGACGCGCCGGGTGCCGCGCGAGACGGCCAGGAACTCGCGGTAGCGGCGGGCCGGGCCGGCGCCGGCGGTCAGCACCACATGGTGGCCGGCGCCGAGCACCGCGGTGAGTGCGGCGTCGAGCCGGGCGACGTCACGCCGGTCCGGGACGCAGAGCACGCTGCCGCGCCCACCGGCCAGGGTGACCGCCGCTGCGTGCGCGAGCAGGAGCGGCCAGTCGGCGCCCGGCGCGGCCGACCAGACCGCACGCGGGGCACCGCCCGCGCCCAGGTGGTCGAGGAAGGCCCCCGCCGTCGGGTAGCCGGCCCACGCCGCGCCGGCCGCGGCCGGGTCGACGGCGAGCGGACCCTCGGCAGGCGACGGCTGCTTCTCGGTGGTGGCGTGCCGGGGCGGGACGGCGAGCCGGAGCACGTCGGCGCGGGTGCCGGCGTAGCGCTCGGCCAGGGTCTCGGCGAGCTCCGCGACCGAGGGCGACAGCACCCGCTCGGGGCTGACCACCTTGCGGAGCGGGCTGAGGGTGCCGGTGTGGTCGGACTCCGCGACCCGGGCGACCACGAAGCCGGCGAGGTCCTTGCCGGCGAAGCGGACCTTGACCCGGGCGCCCGGCACCGCGGACTCGGCGAGGGAGGCGGGCACCGCGTAGTCGAAGGCCCGGTCGAGGTGGGCGAGCGGGGTGTCGACCAGGACCCGCGCGACCGGGTCGACCTCGGCGCGCGACTCCGGTGCCCGCGTGCCCGGGGTGCGGGCCCGGGAAGCGCGCACCGTCGCCCGCAGACCCGGGAGGGTCTCGGGAGGCGGCTGCACGTGCTCGGGCATGGCGGCAGTTCTACCAGCGGTCGCCGACGCCCCGGTCCGGGCGGGGCCCGACGTCGTGGTCAGCGCTGCACGCGCCCCGTCGCGACCGAGAAGGTCGTGCTGCTGCCCTGATGGCGCAGGCGCGCGGTCACCCGCACGGTGATCCGCCGTCCCGCCTCGTGCCCGCGCAGCCGCAGGTGGCGGCCGGAGGCGTGCGCGAGGCGATGCGCGCCGGCGTACCACTGGTAGTGGTACGACGCACCCGGGCGCGTCCAGCGGCCGGGCGAGGCGGTCAGCCGCTTGCCGACCCGCAGGTGGCCGGTGACGGTCGGTGAGGTCACCGGCTCGAGCGCGGGGCCGCAGGTGTAGACGCGGATGTCGTCGAGGTACCAGCCCGGGAAGGCGATGCTGTTGTCGGTGTCCATGGTGAACCGCGGCTGCACGGCGTGCCCGGCGTACGACGACAGGTCGGCGCGGCTGGCCAGGTAGCCGTGGCTGTCGCGGCCGAAGCCGAGCTGACCGCCGGCCGGGTTGCCGAAGCGGTCCTCGATCCGGCCGTGTGGGCCGTTCACCCAGGGCAGGTGCGCGGCGTTGTGCGGCCGGCCGTCCCGGGACAGGTCGGCCACGCGGACAGTGCCGGCGTCGTTGACGAAGTGCCCGATGAAGTCGAGGACCCGCCACTGCCGGAAGAACAGGAAGACCCGCTGGTGGGCCGGCAGCGGCAGCGGGCGACGCAGGGCCAGTGAGCTGGTGCCGATGTCCTCGGGGTCGAGGGAGAACCACGACCGGTGACCCGAGGTCGCGTTGGCCGGCGCGGCGCCCGACGGTGCCCGGCTCCAGGTCGGGCCGGCCGTGAACTTCGAGCTCGGCCTCCCCTTCTCGGAGTCGAACAGGGTGCGCACCCGGCCCGCTCCCGGTGGACAGACCGGCTTCGCGTCGGCCGGCTGCCGCGCCGCCGGTGGCGTCGTCCGCATCCCGGTGGCGACGGTGGCACGGTGCACCGACGTGCAGTCGGCCCGGCTGAAGCCGGTGCCGCGCCGCTCGGCGAGGTCGGCGCAGCTCTGCTCGAGCACGGCGGCCAGGTCGGCGTAGTCGCTGCCCGAGACCAGGTGCTGGATCACCGCGAGGTACAAGGTGGCGGTCTTGCCCAGGTCGGCACCGTCGATGCCGCGGATCGTCCGCCCGCGGAAGGTGCCGCCCTGGGAGATCAGGTAGAACGCCTTGTTGCCGACCCCGCTGTCGGTGTGCACGGCGCCGTTGTCGTCGATGCCACCGGCGTACAGCCGACTGGTCATGGTGTCGGGCTGGTGGAACCTCGCCGGGTTCCGCACGTCACGGATCGCGCCGATCGGCAGGTCCTCGCCGAGGGTCCAGCTGGTCGGGCTGTCGCCCGGGCCGGCGTGCCGGTGGTCGAGGATCTCGCCCATCACGTCGGCGAGGGACTCGTTGATCGCACCCGACTGGCCCCAGTAGAGCAGGTTGGCGTTGTGCTGGATCACGCCGTGGGTCATCTCGTGACCCACCACGTCGTCGGCGGAGGCGAACCCGTCGCCGTAGAACATCTGGACGCCGTTCCAGAACGCGTTGTGCATCGGGCAGTCCTGTCCGCTGCCGTCGCAGAACCGGACGGTGGAGGCGAGCTCCTTCCGGCCGCCGACGTCGATGCCGATCAGGTGCGTCAGGTCGAAGCCGCCGATCTGGTGGTAGAACCGGGAGACCACACCGGCCAGGTCGAACGCGTCGTTGACGTCGGCCACCGGGCTCGCGGGCCCGGTCTCGGTGCGGGCGAAGTCGTGGTCGCACGGCGAGTCGACGTGCGGGGTGTGGTCGTCGTCGCAGACCACCCGGTCGATCTGCTCGACGAGGTCGACGTCCTGCAGCACGGCACCGGACCGGTCGTCGACCAGCAGCAGCCGGCGGTAGCCGGAGCCGGCGCTGGCGACCACGCGCCACACGCCGCGCGCGTGGGTGCGTGGGTCGCCGGTGCGGGCGACGCCCAGCACCGCCGGGTCGTAGAGGCGACGGGTGGCGCGGTGCACGACGAGGTGGGCCGCCGCGGGATGGCCCGGCCGCTTGAGCGCCGCGGCGCGCGCCGTGCGCTCCGCGCGACGACGTGGGTACGACGCCGGCGCGATCGTGGCGCGGGAGACCGACGCCGTCACCGAGCCGAGCTGGCGATCGGGCCGGAGGTCCACCGCGACCGCGCCGCCGATCACCCGCAGGCCCTGACGTCGCTGGGCGAAGCGGACCACGTCGTCGCCCGTCACCGAGCGAGTGGTCCGGCCCGCCACGAGGCGGGAGCCGGCCAGGCCGAGCGCGGCGCCGTACCGCTGCAGGTGGGTGCGCGCTGCGGTCAGCGACGTCATGGCCGGCGTGACGGCGGGGTCGGCGGTGCCTCCCCGCACGGCGACGACCCGGGCGGCCCCCGATGCGCTGCGCGACACGTCGACGCCGTCGCGGGCGTCGGCCTCGAGCAGGCCCAGCGCCCGCTCGGCCCGGTCGGTCGCGGGCGTAGCCGCGCTGACGCGCCCGTCCGCGGGCGCCTGGGCCAGCCCGGTGACCGACAGGGCCAGGACCGCCCCGAGCACTGCCGCCGTCGATCTCACCGATCGCCCCCGTCTGGCCTCGCGGCCGTTCGTCTCCGGGGGCAATCTAGTCAGCGCCGCAGGGCAGGCGACATCACCGTGCGGTCAAGAAGTGGTAACGGTCCGAGCAGGCTCGGAGGGGCTTGCTGAGGTCAGTCGCCGACGCCGGCGGCCTTGCGCAGCGCCTCGGCCCGGTCGGTGCGCTCCCAGGTGAACTCGGGGAGCTCACGGCCGAAGTGGCCGTAGGCCGCGGTCTTGGCGTAGATCGGGCGGAGCAGGTCGAGGTCCTCGATGATCGCGGCCGGGCGTAGGTCGAAGACCTCGAGGACGGCCCTCTGGATCTCCTCGTCGGAGATCACGCCGGTCCCGAACGTCTCGATGAACACGCCCACCGGGGAGGCCTTGCCGATCGCGTAGGCGACCTGGGCCTCGCAACGCCGGGCCAGGCCCGAGGCGACGACGTTCTTGGCGACCCAGCGCATGGCGTAGGCCGCGGAGCGGTCGACCTTCGACGGGTCCTTGCCGGAGAACGCGCCGCCGCCGTGGCGGGCCATGCCGCCGTAGGTGTCGACGATGATCTTGCGGCCGGTCAGACCCGCGTCGCCCATCGGGCCGCCGACCACGAACCGGCCGGTCGGGTTGACCAGCAGCCGGTAGCCGTCGGACGGCAGGGTGAACGACGCGAGCACGGGGTCGATCACGTGCTGCTTGATGTCGGCCTCGAGCTGGTCGAGCGAGACGCTCTCGGCGTGCTGGGTCGACAGCACCACGGTGTCGACGCGCACCGGGCGGTTGTCGGCGTCGTACTCGATGGTGACCTGGGTCTTGCCGTCGGGACGCAGGTAGTCGAGCGTGCCGTCCTTGCGGACCGCGGAGAGCTGCTCGGCCAGGCGCTGGGCGATCGTGATCGGCAGCGGCATCAGCACGTCGGTGTCGTCGCAGGCGTAGCCGAACATCAGGCCCTGGTCGCCGGCGCCCTGCTTGTCCATCGCGTCGATGGAGCCGGTGCGTGACTCGTGGCCCGAGTCGACGCCCTGGGCGATGTCGCCGGACTGGCCGCCGATGGCCACCATCACGCCGCAGGAGGCGCCGTCGAAGCCCTTCTCCGACGAGTCGTAGCCGATCTCCAGGATCCGGTCACGGACCTTCTGCTTGATGTCGACGTAGCCGGTGGTCGTCACCTCGCCAGCGACGACCACGAGGCCGGTCGTGAGCAGCGTTTCGACCGCGACCCGGCTGTGCGGGTCCTGTTCCAGCATGGCGTCGAGGACCGAGTCACTGATCTGGTCAGCGATCTTGTCGGGGTGCCCCTCGGTGACGGATTCGGAGGTGAAGAGTCGTCCGGTCACGTGTCGATGCTCCTGGTTCGGCGAGATGGGTCGGTGTTCGAGGGTCAATCTTGCAGTCTGTTGGCCACTTCGTCCCAAATGACGTGGGCCAGGGCGGTCTTCGAGCCGAGGGGTACGTCGCGTGGGGCGCCGTCGGTAGACAGGATCACCGCGCGGTTGTCGGGCTCGCCGAAGACCGCTCCCCCACCCACGTCGTTGACGACGAGGAGGTCGCAGCCCTTGCGGGCGAGCTTGGCCGTGGCCAGGTCGAGCACCGACCCGGTGTCGTCGCCGGTCTCGGCGGCGAAACCCACCACGACCTGCCCCGGCCGGGAGCGGTGGTGGGAGATCTCGGCCAGGATGTCGGGGGTCTGGGTGAGCGCGATGGTCGGTGCGGAGTCGCCCGACTTCTTGATCTTCGCGGCACTGGTCGACAGGGGGCGGAAGTCGGCGGGGGCGGCGGCCATCACGACGGCGTCGGCCGAGACCGAGGCGGAGACGACGGCGTCGCGCAGCTCCTCGGTGGTCTCGACCCGGATGACCTTGACCCCGGCCGGGTCGGGCAGCGAGACGTTGGCGGCGACGAGGGTGACGTCGGCGCCGCGCGCGGCCGCCGTACGGGCCAGGGCGATGCCCTGCAGGCCCGACGACCGGTTGCCGAGGTAGCGGACCGGGTCGATCGGCTCCCGGGTGCCGCCGGCGGAGACCACGACCGAGCGGCCGGCCAGGTCGGGACGACCCACGCCCCGGGCGAGCACGTCGCGGCACACCTCGAAGATCTCGTCGGGCTCGGGCAGGCGGCCCTGGCCGGTGTCGGCGCCGGTCAGGCGTCCGACGGCGGGCTCGATGACCAGGACCCCGCGCTCGCGCAGCGTGGCGACGTTGGCCTGGGTGGCGGGGTGCTCCCACATCTCGGTGTGCATGGCCGGCGCGAAGACGACCGGACAGCGGGCGGTCAGCAGGACGTTGGTGAGCAGGTCGTCGGCCTGTCCCTGGGTGGCGCGGGCGAGCAGGTCGGCGGTGGCGGGGGCGACCACCACGAGGTCGGCGGACTGGCCGATCCGCACGTGCGGCACCTCGTGGGCGTCGGTCCACACGTCGGTGGCGACCGGCTTGCCGGACAGCGCGGCCCAGGTCGCGGCACCGACGAAGTGCAGCGCCGCCTGCGTGGGTACGACGGTCACGTCGTGGCCGCTCTCGGTGAACCGGCGGAGCAGCTCGCACGCCTTGTAGGCGGCGATGCCCCCGGAGACCCCGAGAACGACCGAAGGCCGCCCCGTCGCCTCGGTCGAGGCGTCGGTGGCGGCCGGGTCGTCGGTCATCGCGACCGGTGGCTCACTCGGGCGAGAAGGACGCGTCGAGGCGGGCGGCCTGCTTGGCCTCCTCCTCGGCGGCCAGCTCGGCCGGGTCGACGTCCTCGCAGGTGAGCAGGTCGTCGTTGATCTCGCGCAGCGCGATCGACAGCGGCTTCTCCTGGACATGGGTGTCGACCAGCGGGCCGACGTACTCCAGCAGGCCCTCGCCGAGCTGGGAGTAGTAGGCATTGATCTGACGGGCGCGCTTGGCGCTGTAGAGGACCAGCTTGTACTTGCTGTCGGTCTTCGTCAGCAGGTCGTCGATCGAGGGGTTGGTCACGCCCTCGGCGGCGGGGGTGGGTGCAGACACGCAGAAGCCTCACAAGTCTCAGGAGTTGGGGTCGAGCACCATCAAGGCTACCAACTCCTCCGCGGCAGCGTGAATTTCAGTGTTCACGATGACCCGGTCGAACTCCGACTCGGCGGCCAGCTCGAGTCGGGCGGTGGCGAGCCGGCGCTCACGTTCCTCCTCGCTCTCGGTGCCACGGCCGACCAGACGGCGTACCAGCTCCTCCCACGAGGGCGGGGCCAGGAAGCAGAAGAACGCACGCGGCATCGCCTCGCGCACCTGGCGGGCTCCCTGCAGGTCGATCTCGAGCAGCGCCGGGCGTCCGGCGGCCACAGCGTCGTCGACGGGCCCCCGCGGGGTGCCGTAGCGGGCCCGCTGGTGCACCACCGCCCACTCGAGCAGCTCGTCGTCGGCGACCATCCGGTCGAACTCCGCCTCGGAGACGAACCAGTAGTGGACGCCGTTCTCCTCACCCGGGCGCGGAGGCCGGGTGGTCGCCGACACCGAGATCCAGACCTCGGGATGGTGGGCCCGGATGTCGGCCGACACCGAGCCCTTGCCGACCGCGGTCGGGCCGGCCAGCACGGTGAGGCGGGAGGGACGGGTGCCGGGCTCGAACCCGTTCACTCGCCCGGGGCGAACTCGCGCTCGAGCGCCGCCACCTGCTTGGTGCCGAGGCCGCGGACCCGGCGGCTCTCGGCGATGCCGATCCGCTCCATCAGCTGCCTGGCGCGGACCTTGCCGACGCCCGGCATCGAGCAGAGCAGGTCGACGACACGCATCTTGCCGATCACCTCGTTGGCCTGGCCGTCGGCCAGGACGTCGGAGATCAGCGCGCCGGAGTTCTTCAGGCGGTTCTTCACCTCGGCCCGCTCGCGGCGCGACGCCGCCGCCTTGTCGAGGGCCGCCTGGCGCTGCTCGGGTGTGAGCGGTGGAAGAGCCAAGGCACATCCTTCATCGAGTCCACGGGGTCAGCGGTCGTCAATCTAGTCAGGATCGGCCCCGACCAGCAACGAGCGGCAACCGGAGGTCACAGCTCCAGTGGGGTGTGACACACGTCGAGCACCTCTTGCTGCAGGTCCGCCAGGGCCTGACGGGTGTCCGCCGCGCCGACCCCGGCCGCGGCCCGGAGGATGGTGGTGCGCTGCGCGGGGGTCAGCCCGGGGGGCGGTTTCTCGGGGTCGTACGACGCCGGGTCGACGTGGGCGTCGGTCAGCGCCGTGCGCAGCGCGGTGACCCGGGTGACCAGCAGCTGCCAGTCGTCGGCCACGTCGGCGGGCGCCGAGCCCTGGAGGTCCTCGAAGATCGGGAGCGCCTGGAGCAGCGCACCGCGGCCGCCGGAGGAGATGACCGAGCCGAGGTCGGCCTGGTGCGACTTCACGGAGTCGCAGTAGCTCTTCCCACCGCCGCACCCTGCGAGCAGCGGCAGGATCAGCACGATCGCCGCGGCCGTCGTCGCCGACCGGGTCATGCGGTGAGCTCGCGGAGCTGGTCGTTGAGCCGGTCGGCAGCGTCGGCGAGCCCGGCCGCGCCGGCCCCGAGCAGCTCGCGCGACGTGCTGGGCAGCACGTGCCGGACCGACGTACCGAAGATCCGGCGCAGGTCGTCGATGGTGCCGCCCTGCGCGCCGTAGCCCGGGGCGAGGATCGGGCCGTTGATGTCGAGCCGGTGACCGGTCCCGTCGACGGTGGCGCCGACGACCGCACCGAAGGAGCCGAGCGGGGTGGCGTCGTGGTTGAGCTCGCGGAGGTGGTCGAGCACGACGTCGGCCACGGTCGCGTGCCCACTGCGGGCCTCCTGCACCTCGGGGCCCTCCTTGTTGGAGGTGAGGGCGAGCACGAACACCCCGGCATCGTGGCGACGGGCAGTGTCGAACATCGGGTCCAGCGAGCCGAAGCCGAGGTAGGGGCTGGCGGTGATCGCGTCGACGGCCAGCGGCGAGGCGGGGTCGAGGTAGGCGTCGGCGTAGGCCTGGCTGGTGGAGCCGATGTCGCCGCGCTTCACGTCGAGGAGCACCAGCGCACCGGCGTCACGGCAGGCAGTGACCAGGCGCTCGAGGACGGCGATTCCGCGGCTGCCGAAGCGCTCGTAGAACGCCGACTGCGGCTTGACCAGCGCCACCCGCGGCGCCAGTGCCTCGGCCGCCGTCAGCGCGAACTTCTCCAGCCCGGCCACGTCGTCGGCGAGCCCCCAGTCGGCCAGCAGCGAGGCGTGCGGGTCGATGCCGGCACACAGGGGGCCGTGCTCGTGGACGGCGGCGTGGAGCCGGGCTCCGAAGCTGGTCATCTGGGTTCTCCTTCTGACGCCAAGGCGGCGGCGATCCGGTGGGCGGCGGTCGGGTCGTGGAACAGCGCGCTGCCGACCTGGACGGCTCGGGCACCGGCGGCCAGGAAGGCGTGGGCGTCGGCGGCGTCCATGATGCCCCCGGCCGCGACCAGCGGGACACCGGGGAGCGCGCCGGCGACCGCGGCGACGCAGCGCAGGGCGAGCGGTCGGATCGCGGGACCGCTCAGCCCACCGGGCCGGCCGTCGGGCATCGCAGCGGGTACGGCGTTGCCGACGACCACCGCGTCGGCGCCGGCCTCCCCGACCGCGCGGGCGGTCTCCACGACCCGCTGCGGATCGCTGCGCAGCTTGGCGAGCAGCAGTACGCCGCGGGGCAGGTCACGGCGGCAGGCGGCGACGACGCTGGCGGCCTGGAAGGGCTCGCGGATGTCGAAGACGCCGGCGCCGGCCGCGTCGGGCGCCGACAGGTTCACCTCGAGCGCCACGACACCGGAGGCGCGGCCCAGGGCGCGGGCCACCTCGGCGTACTCGCCCAGGGAGTGCCCGGCGATGCTGGCCACGACGGTGGCACCGAGCTCGACCAGCGGCGGGAGCTCGTCGGTGAGGAACGCCTCGACACCGGGGTTCTGCAGGCCGATCGCGTTCACCAACCCGCTGGGAGACTCGACGATGCGCGGGCCGGGGGCGCCGGGCCGGGAGTGCAGGGTGATCGAGCGGGTCGTGAAGCCGCCGAGCGCACCCAGGTCGCCGTACGACGCGAGCTCGCGGCCGGTGCCGCCGCAACCGGAGGCGATGAGCACGGGGTTGGCGAACGGCCAGTCGGCTCGTGACTCGCCGCTTTCGGCCGGGCTGCTCACAGGGCCGCCCAGTCGACCAGGCCGGCCCGGAACACCGGGCCCTCGACGCAGTCACGGACCACGCGCCGGCCGCCGTCGTCGTCGAGCAGAGCAACCGGGCAACCATGGCACAGGCCGGTCGCGCAGGTGAGCGGCTGCTCGAGGGCGACCTGGCAGGAGACGCCGGCGGCGGTCGCGGCCTCGGCGCAGGCCCGGAGTGTGGGCAGCGAGCCCGCGGCGTAGACGACGTCGGCGGCGCCGGCCGCGGCCGTGATCGCGGCCGCGGGGTCGCCGGTCATCACGTCGACCCGGCCGACGCTGCGGCGCGCCTCGAGCACGTCGAGCAGGTGGGCCTCGTCGGGGGCGCAGAGCACGAGATGGACCGGGCAGGAGCGCTCGCGGAGGCGCTCGGCCAGGGCCAGGAGCGGCGCGGCGGCGTACCCCTCACCGACGAGGAGACAGCGAGCGGGCTCACGCGGCAGGGCGAACGGGCGACCGAGCGGACCGGTGACCTCGACCGCGACGCCGGGCGCCAGCCCGGCCAGCCAACGGGTGCCGCTCCCCCGCGGGTCGACCACGACGTCGAGGGTGGCCCGGTGGCCGCCCATCGGCCGCACCCGGTGGATCCAGAGGGCGCGTCTCGCCAGCCGGGCCTCACCGGTGGAGACCGCGACGAAGGAGCCCGGCCGGGAGCGCTCGCCGATGCCCGGCGCCACCAGCGTGAGGTGGCGGTGCGCCCCGACCGTCTTGGCGGCCAGCACCTCGCCGGTCACGTGCAGGGGCCCGAGCGGGGTGGTCATGCAGAGAGTCCCCGGACGACGCGGCGCGGCCAGAGCGGACCGCCGTAGACGAAACCGGTGTAGGCCTGGACCAGGTCGGCGCCGGCGTCGTGCCGCTCGCGGGCGTCGGCGGGCGAGGAGATGCCGCCCACTCCGATCAGGGTCAGGGCGGGCGCCTCGGCGCGGAGGATCTTCAGCACGTCGAGGGCGCGCTGGCGCAGCACCGGCCCGGAGAGGCCGCCGGCGCCCAGGGCCTCGACCTCGGCCGGCTCGGTCGCCAGGCCGTCGCGCGAGACGGTGGTGTTGGTGGCGATGATGCCGTCGAGGCCCTGGCTCGCGGCGAGCCCGGCCACGTCGACGACGTCGTCGTCGGCGAGGTCGGGGGCGATCTTCACGCAGAGCGGGACGTGCCGCCCGGCGGCGTCCTCGGCCACCCGTCGTACCTCCTCGAGGAGCGGTGCGAGCCGGTCGACGGCCTGGAGGCTGCGCAGCCCGGGGGTGTTCGGCGAGGAGACGTTGACGACGAGATAGTCGGCGTACGGCGCCAGCAGGCGGGCGCTGAGCGCATAGTCGGCCAGCACCGCCTGTTCGTCGTCCTCGGCCACCACCTTCGTCTTCCCGATGTTCACGCCGACGATCACCGGCGCCACTCGGTGGTCGAGCGATGCCGAGAGCACGCGCCCTGCCCGGTCGGCGAGCCGACGGGCCACCACCTCGGCGCCGTCGTTGTTGAAGCCCATCCGGTTCACGACCGCGCGGTCGCGGGGCAGCCGGAACAGCCGCGGCCTCGGGTTGCCGGGCTGGGGTCGGGCCGTGACCGTGCCGATCTCGACGAAGCCGAAGCCGAGGGCTGCCAGGGCGTCGATCCCGACGGCGTTCTTGTCGAAGCCGGCGGCCAGGCCGACGGGATTCGGGAAGGTCAACCCCATGGCCGACACCGGAGCCGGCGGCACCTTCACCGCGAGCTCGGCCGCGCGACGGCCGCCGCGCAGGGCGCGGAAGCCGAGGTCGTGGGCGCGCTCGGGGTCGACCCGGGTGAGCACGCGGGCGAACAGCGCGTCGTACGCCGTCATCGCCGCAACCCCCGGGACGTCATACGGAGGGAGCCGTAGACGACTCGGTCCGTATGACGTTGCAGGGGTAGGGCGGTCACCGCTTCGCCCAGTCCTGGAGCGAGCGGACGCCGATGTCGCCGCGGATCCGGGCCTCGATGCCCTGCACCGCGGCGCCGAGGCCCTGCACGGTGGTGATGCAGGGGACGTTGGCGCGCACGGCTGCGGTCCGGATCTCGTAGCCGTCGACGCGGACCGATCCCCCGCTGCCCGACGAGCCGTGCGGGGTGTTCACGACCAGGGCGACGTCGCCCTCGGCGATCAGCTGGACGGTGGTGGGCTCGCCGTTGGGACCGGGCCCGTCGAAGTGCTTGCGTACGACGGTCGCATGCACCCCGTTGCGGCGCAGCACGTCCGCGGTGCCCTGGGTCGCCAGGATCTCGAAGCCGAGGTCGGAGAGCACCTTGATGGGGAAGATCATGGTCCGCTTGTCGCGGTTGGCCATCGAGACGAACACCCGGCCCGAGGTGGGCAGCGGCCCGAACGCGGCGGCCTGCGCCTTGGCGAACGCCCGGCCGAAGTCGGCGTCGAAGCCCATCACCTCGCCGGTCGACTTCATCTCCGGGCCGAGCACGGTGTCGACGTAGCGGCCGTCGGGCTGGCGGAACCGGTTGAACGGCATCACGGCCTCCTTGACCGCGATCGGCGAGTCGGCCGGCAGCGAGCCGCCGTCGCCCGTCGAAGGCAGCAGCCCCTCGGACCGCAGCTGCTTGATCGAGTCGCCCATCATCACCCGGGCGGCGGCCTTGGCCAGCGGCGTCGCGGTCGCCTTGGAGACGAACGGCACGGTCCGGCTGGCCCGCGGGTTGGCCTCGAGCACGTAGAGCACGTCGGAGCCGAGCGCGAACTGGATGTTGATCAGCCCGAGCACCCCGACGCCGCGCGCGATCGCTTCGGTGGCCTGGCGGATCCGGTCGATCTCGCGGTCGCCGAGGGTGATCGGCGGCAGCGCGCAGGCCGAGTCGCCGGAGTGGATGCCGGCCTCCTCGATGTGCTCCATCACGCCGCCGAGGAACAGCTCGTCGCCGTCGAAGATCGCGTCCACGTCGATCTCCACCGCGTCGTCGATGAACCGGTCGACCAGCACCGGGTGCTCCGGGCTGATCGCGGTCGCCCGTGCGATGTAGCCCTCCAGAGCCCCGTCGTCGTAGACGATCTCCATGCCGCGCCCGCCCAGGACGTACGACGGCCGCACCAGCACCGGGTAGCCGATCTCGGCCGCGATCGCTGCCGCCTCGTCGTACGACGACGCCATGCCGTGCATCGGCGCGGTCAGCCCCGCCTCGAGCAGCACCCGCCCGAACGCGCCCCGCTCCTCTGCCAGGTGGATCGCCTCCGGGGTGGTCCCGACGATCGGCACTCCCGCATCGGCAAGCCCCTGCGCGAGCCCCAACGGCGTCTGGCCGCCGAGCTGGCAGATCACGCCCGCCACCGGCCCCGCCTGGCGCTCGGCGTGCACCACCTCGAGCACGTCCTCGAGCGTCAGCGGCTCGAAGTAGAGCCGGTCGGAGGTGTCGTAGTCGGTGGAGACGGTCTCGGGGTTGCAGTTGACCATGATCGTCTCGAAGCCCGCCCCGCCCGGCCCCGACCCGAGCGCCTGCGACGCGTGCACGCACGAGTAGTCGAACTCGATGCCCTGCCCGATCCGGTTGGGACCCGAGCCGAGGATGATCACCGCGGCCTTGTCGCGCGGCTCCACCTCGGTCTCCTCGTCGTAGGTCGAGTAGTGGTACGGCGTGGCGGCGGCGAACTCGGCCGCGCAGGTGTCGACCGTCTTGTAGACCGGCCGGATGCCCAGCGCGTGCCGCACGCCCCGGACCACGTCGGCTGACATCCCGCGGATCTTGCCGAGCTGGGCGTCGCTGAAGCCGTGCCGCTTGGCCAGCCGCAACAGGTCGGGGGTGAGCTCGGGGGCCGCCGTGACGGCCTCGGCGATCTCGTTGATCAGCGCCAGCTGGTCGACGAACCACGGGTCGATCGCGGTCGCCTCGAAGACCTCCTCGGGCGTCGCGCCGGCCCGGATCGCGTCCATCACCAGCTTGAGCCGGCCGTCGTGCGGCACCCGGATCCGCTCCAGCAGGGCGTCCTTGTCGAGCTCGACCCACTCCTTGTGCCAGTCGAAGACCGCGTCGGGGCTCTCCAGCGACCGCAGCGCCTTCTGCAGCGCCTCGGTGAAGTTGCGGCCGATCGCCATCGCCTCACCCACCGACTTCATGTGCGTGGTCAGGGTCGGGTCCGCGCCGGGGAACTTCTCGAACGCGAAGCGCGGCACCTTCACCACGACGTAGTCGAGCGTCGGCTCGAAGCTCGCCGGCGTGCTCTGCCCGTCGGGGCGAGTGGTGATGTCGTTGGGGATCTCGTCGAGGGTGTAGCCGATCGCCACCTTGGCCGCGATCTTGGCGATCGGGAAGCCGGTCGCCTTGGAGGCGAGCGCGCTGGACCGGGAGACCCTCGGGTTCATCTCGATCACCACGATCCGCCCGTCGACGGGGTTGACCGCGAACTGGATGTTGCAGCCGCCCGTGTCGACCCCGACCTCGCGGATCACGCCGATCGAGATGTCGCGCAGGCGTTGGTACTCACGGTCGGTCAGGGTCAGCGCCGGCGCCACGGTGATCGAGTCGCCGGTGTGCACGCCCATCGGGTCGACGTTCTCGATGGAGCAGACGATGACGACGTTGTCGGCCCGGTCGCGCATCACCTCCAGCTCGTACTCCTTCCAGCCCAGGATCGACTCCTCCAGGAGCACCTCGGTGGTCGGGCTCAACGACAGGCCCATGCCGGCGATCCGGAACAGGTCCTCCTCGCCGTAGGCCAGACCGGAGCCGGCGCCGCCCATGGTGAACGACGGGCGGACGACGACCGGGAAGCCGAGCTCGCCGGCTGCGGCGAGGCACTCGTCCATGTCGTGGCAGATCCGCGAGGCCGCCACCTCGGCGCCCCACTCGGGCGGCAGCGCCTCGACGATCCGCTTGAACGACTCGCGGTTCTCACCCTTCTCGATGGCCTCGATCGACGCCCCGATCAGCTCCACGCCGTACTTCTCCAGGACGCCGGCCGCGGCCAGGCTCATCGCGCAGTTGAGCGCGGTCTGCCCGCCCAGGGTCGCCAGCAGCGCGTCGGGCCGCTCCTTGGCGATCACCTGCTCCACGAACTCCGGCGTGATCGGCTCGACGTACGTCGCGTCGGCGAACTCGGGGTCGGTCATGATCGTGGCCGGGTTGGAGTTGACCAGGACGACCCGGATCCCCTCCTCGCGCAGCACCCGGCAGGCCTGGGTGCCGGAGTAGTCGAACTCGCAGGCCTGCCCGATCACGATCGGCCCGCTGCCGATGACCAGGACGCTGGAGATGTCGGTGCGCTTGGGCATCAGGCGTCCTTCCCGTCGGACATGAGATCGCAGAAGCGGTCGAAGAGGTACGCCGCGTCGTGCGGCCCGGCGGCCGCCTCGGGGTGGTACTGCACCGAGAAGGCGACCAGCCGCTCCTCACGTCTCAGCTCGAGCCCCTCGACCACGCCGTCGTTGAGGCAGACGTGGGAGACGGTCGCATCCCCGTACGGCGTCGACGTGGCGGCATCCAGCGGGGCACGGACGGCGAACCCGTGGTTGTGCGCGGTCACCTCGACCTTGCCGGTGGTGCGGTCCAGCACCGGCTGGTTGATGCCGCGGTGGCCGTAGACCAGCTTGTAGGTGTCGAAGCCCAGGGCGCGCCCGAACAGCTGGTTGCCGAAGCAGATCCCGAAGTAGGGGATGCCACGATCGAGGGCGCCGCGGAGCAGGTCGACCTGGGCCGTGGTGGCCGCCGGGTCACCCGGGCCGTTGGAGAAGAACAGCCCGTCGGGCGCGACCGCGAGCACGTCGTCGAGGCCGGCGGTGGCGGGGAGCACGTGGGTCTCGATGCCGCGCTCGGCCATCATCCGCGGGGTGTTGGCCTTGATCCCGAGGTCGAGCGCCGCGACCCGGAAGCGGGTCTCGCCGACCGCCGGCACGACGTACGTCTCGGCGGTGGAGACCTCAACCGACAGGTTGGCGCCGGCCATCTCGACCGTGGAGCGTACCCGGGCGAGCAGCGCCCCGGCGTCGGTCTCGGTCGAGGAGATCCCGACCCGCATGGCACCGCGCTCGCGCAGATGGCGGGTCAGGGCCCGGGTGTCGATGCCGGAGATGCCGACCACGCCCTGCTCGCGCAGGGCCGAGTCGAGGGTGCGCCGCGCCCGCCAGTTCGACGACACGCGGGCCGGGTCGCGCACGACGTAGCCGGCCACCCAGATGCGTGAGGACTCGGGGTCCTCGTCGTTCATGCCGGTGTTGCCGATGTGCGGGGCGGTCATCACGACGACCTGCCGGTGGTACGACGGGTCGGTCAGGGTCTCCTGGTAGCCCGTCATCCCGGTGGCGAAGACCGCCTCCCCGAAGGTCTCCCCCTCGGCGCCGTAGGCCTCCCCACGGAAGGTCCGGCCGTCCTCGAGGACGAGCAGTGCAGGCGCAGGCAGACTCACGCCGTACCTCCTTCTCCGCCTCACGGGACGGATCGTTAAAGGATGTTCGAGCGAGGCCGACCCTACCAGCGCGCGACCGCCCTGCGGACCGCCGTCCCGTCGCAGATCAGAGGGCGGTGACGAACGCGGCGATCTCGGCCAGGGTGCGCTCGTCGTTCTCCAGGTGCGGCAGGTGCGCGACCCCGGGGAGCTCCACGAGCCGGGCGCCGGGGACGTGCCCGGCGAGGTGAACGGCGTTGGCGTGGGTGTGCGCGAGGTCGTGCTCACCGATCAGGACCAGGGTCGGCACACTCACCTCGCCACACGACGCCCACGCGTCGACGTCCTTGCGGGGGTCACCGGGCTCGGGCGCCTCCAGTGCGATCCGGTTCATGTCCAGGAAGAGATCGCGGGCAGGACCCACGACCCGACCCGGTCGGAACGGGCCGTCGAGCCAGATCTCCGCCTCCAGGCGGTTCAGCTCGTCGAGGTCCTTCGCCTCGTACGCCGCGTCATAGCGCGCCTCGAGGTCCTCCAGGCCGGGCTCGAGGTGATCGAGGTCGGGAGCGCCGGTGATCGCGGTGCCGATCAGAACGAGCCCGCGCACCCGCGTGGGACGGGTCAACGCCAGGTCGAGCGCGGTCCGGCCGCCCATCGAGCAGGCGACCACGATGGCCCGCTCCACGTCGTAGGCATCGAGCACGGCGACCGCGTCGTCGACCGGTGACCAGCCGTCCTCGGGCTCGTACGTCGTGCGTCCGTAGCCGCGCGCGTCGTAGGTCAGGCACCGGTGGCCGGGCAGTGCGTCGACGACGTGGGTCCAGCTGCGCTGGTCGGTGACGCCGGCGTGGACGAGCAGCACGTCCGGGCCGGAGCCGGTCGACTCGGCAGCGAGCAGTGCGGATCCTGAGGTGATCTCCATTGCCCTGAAGTCAAGCGGCCACCCACGGTGGCGACAACTGGTTTACCGGGACCTGCGTGCCTTCAGCTGTTGTGGAGGTAGGTCCAGAGCCCGACCGTCAGGGCCGTACCGACCAGGCCGAGCACGATGCCGCACCAGGCAGCCCAGCGGCCGCGCAGGGCACCGTCGGCGGCGCTGATGTGGGCCAGGGCCTTGCCTCCGACCCAGATGGCCGGGATGCCGGTCAGGACGCCGAGGACCAGGCTCAGCAGGCCGAGGGTGAGCGCGTTCTGCGCGCGGCTGTCGATCGTGCCGGGCGCGACATGAGCGTCGGTGTCGGTGTCGAGCCCGGAGTGCGGGCCGGGCGAGTAGCTGCGGAACGTCGCGGTGCCCGGGTTGATCGGCAACATGCTCATGGCAACACTCCTCGACGGAAGACCTCTTGATCTCAAGATACTCCGGTTCGAGCAGAAAGGAGCCCGGCTCCAGCGAGATTCTTCGGCGCGCCACCGCACGCCGGCGGGCTGGGCTAGCGTCCCGGCCATGACGGAGCCGCACCGCCTGACCCGCCCGGAGGCACGCCGCATCGCGGTCCGGGCGCAGCTGCTGGCCGGCGCGCGGCCCAGTGACCTGGTCGCGATGGTCGAGCACCTGACCGCGCTGCCCGTCGACATGACGGCGGCGGTCGCCATCTCGCCCGATCTGGTGGCCTGGAGCCGGATGGGCGCGGCGTACGAGCCTGCCGACCTCGACGACGCGCTGGCCGGACGCGACCTCTACGACGACGGCAACGCGATCCGGCCGATGTCCGACCTCAGGCTCCACCTGGCCGAGATGGAGGCCTGGCCGCCGTGGGAGTACACCCGCGACTGGCTGGAGGCCAACGAGCTGTTCCGCAACGAGGTGCTCGACGCCCTCGACGCCGACGGGCCGATGCGCTCGCGCGACATCCACGCCTCCGCCCAGGTCCCGTGGCGCTCCAGCGGGTGGAACGGCGACCGCAACGTCCGGATGATGCTCGAGTGCCTTCTCGGTCGCGGCGAGGTCGCGATCGACGGTCGCCAGGGCAACCAGCGGCTCTGGGACCTCGCCGAGCGGGTCTATCCCACCGGAGTGGAGGCTGTGCCTCGCGAAGAGGCGCGACTCATCCGCGACGAGCGCCGGTTGCGTGCGCTCGGCATCGCCCGGGCCACCGGCACCGTGCTGCCCGGCGAGCCGATCCACGTCGGCGACGCCGGCGAGCCCGCCGTCGTCGAGGGTGTCGACGGCGAGTGGCGCGTCGACCCCGCCCAGCTCGACCAGGCGTTCCAGGGTCGCGCCGCGCTGCTGTCCCCCTTCGACGCGATCGTCCGCGACCGCAAGCGGATGGAGCAGCTCTTCGAGTTCGACTACGTCCTGGAGATGTACAAGCCGGCCGCCCAGCGCCGCTGGGGCTACTTCGCGCTGCCCGTGCTGTACGGCGACCGGCTGGTCGGCAAGCTCGACGCCACGGCCGATCGCAAGGCGGGCCTGTTGTTCGTCGACGCCGTGCACGAGGACGTCCCCTTCACCAAGACGATGGCGAGCGCGGTCGACGACGAGGTAAGGACCCTCGCCGACCGGCTGGGGCTGGCCCTCACCCGGACCCGCTGAGCCCGTCGAGCACCAGCTCGTCGCCGGCCCAGCGGCGGCGCAGCCAGCGGTCGTGCGTGGCGACGACCACGGTCCCGGGGGTGGTGGCGAGCGCCTCCTCGAGCTCGCCGGCCAGAGCCAGGGACAGGTGGTTGGTCGGCTCGTCGAGCAGCAGCAGGTCGGGGGCCGAGGCGATCGCGACGGCCAGTCCCAGCCGGCGCCGCTGCCCGACCGAGAGCAGCCGGACCGCCGTGGCGTGCTGGGAGGCCGGCAGCAGGCCGAGGTCGCGCAGCGGGGTCTCAGCAGACCGCTGCGGGCCGACCAGTGCGTCGTACGTCGCCCGGGCGCCGCGACCGGGCCGCTCGAAGGTGACGTCCTGCACGAGCTCGGCGACCCGCCGCGCGGTGACCGACACCGTGCCGGACGTGGGAGGGATGCGGCCGGAGAGCACGCCGAGCAGGGTGGACTTGCCGGAGCCGTTGACCCCCGAGACCAGCAGGTGTCGGCCGGCGTCGAGGTCGAGCCGCGCGACCCGCAGCCGCCCGTCGACGACGAGGTCGCGCACCTGCACCAGCCGACCCGCCGCGCCGGTGCCGGTCAGGTCCGCGCGCAGCCGCAGGGGTGGTCGCGGCTTGCGCACCTGCTCCTGCTCGGCGAGGTCGAGGCGACGCTCGGCGTCCTTCTTCCGGCGGGCCAGCGTGCGGTCGACCCGGCCGCCCTTGAAGCTGTAGTAGTAGCGGTCGTTGTCGCGGGGTGGCCGGTCGTGGGCGATCGCGGAGGTGCCGATCCGGGTCGCCGCCCGGAGCCGGCCGAGCTCCTCCTGCTGGGCCTCGTAGGTCTCCTCCCATCGGCGGCGCGCGGCGCGCCGGTGCACGTCGTACGCCGTCCAGCCGCCCCCGAAGCGCCGGCCACCCGACCCGTCGGTGCCGAGCGCCGACGGGTCGAGGTCGAACAGGTCGGTGCAGACGTCGTCCAGCAGCACCCGGTCGTGGCTGGCCAGCAGCACCACACCGGGCAGGCCGCGCAGAAACGCCGTGAGCTGCTCGACCGCCTCGTCGTCGAGATGGTTGGTCGGCTCGTCGAGCAGCAGACACCCGGGCCGCGTGGTCATGATCGTCGCCAGCGCCAGTCGGGTCCGCTGACCGCCCGACAGCGTGCCGATGGCGCGCCCCGGCTCGAGGGCCCCGAGTCCCAGCCGCTCGGCGGCCTCCGCGGCCCTCCGGTCGGCGTCCCAGGCGTCGTGGGCGACGGCCAGGTCGAGGGCGTCGGCGTACGCCGTGTCCCCGCCCTCGTCGGCCAGTGCGCCGGAGAGCCGTTCGACGTCGGCGACCATCTGCCGCAGCGGGGCCAGGGTGCGCGCCAGCACGGCGGCCACGGTGTGGTGGTCCGCGAACGGCGGCTCCTGCCCGAGCATCACGACCTCCGCGGGTCGCTGCACCGATCCCTGCACGACGGCGCGTGCGGGCAGGGTGCCGGCGACGGCCCGCAGCAGCGTGGACTTGCCGCTGCCGTTCTCACCGACCAGTCCGATCCTGCGGCCGGGCTGCGCGGTCAGGTCGACGTCGTGGAGCACCGGCCGGGTGCCGAAGCGCACGTCGAGACCGGACACGACGACGGGCTGAGGGGCTGGGGACATGCGGGACTGCCTTCGCGACGTTGCGTTGACTCGCCGGGCGGTGCCGCGGGCGCGAGTCGGGTCAGCCGAGGATCCACATGATGCGCCCAGCCTACGTGCGGACGGAGTCGGGATCCAGCGGGTTTCAGGCGTCGAGGTCGCGCAGGAAGCCGAGCAGACCGTCGAACCAGGTCTCCTGGTCGTCGACGATGGCGAGGTGGCTGCCGTCCGGGCAGTGGTGGTAGCGGCCCCGGGGCAGCTGCTCGGCCATCCACGCCAGGTGCCGTGGGTCCATGGTGTCGTGCTCGGCGCCCATCACCAGCGTGGGCACGTCGATGCGGTGCAGGTCGGCGGTCCGGTCCCAGTCGAGCAGCACGCCGCTCAGGCCGAGCTCACTGGGACCCTGCAGCGGCACGTAGATCGCCGGGTTGATGTGGGCCAACGCGCGGACCACCGGATCGGGCCATTCCTCGACCGGCATCCGGCACACGTGGTGGCGGTAGTGGTGCTCGAAGAGCAGCGCCTCGTACGCCGGATCGTCGGTCGCCCCGGTCGCCTCCAGTCGCTTGATCTCGGCCAGCGCGTCCTGGTCCATCGTCGGCATCAAGACGTCCTCGGCGTAGGCGTTGTACGCCGCTCCGCTGGCCATCATGTTGGAGATCACCAGGCCCTTGAGGTGCTCCTGGTGCGCGAGGGCGTACTCCATCGCGAGCACGCCGCCCCACGACTGCCCCATCAGCACGAAGTCGCCGGCGTCGAGGCCGAGCGCGACGCGCACCTGCTCGACCTCGTCGACGAAGCGCTCGATGGTCCACAGGGACGGGTCGTCGGGCTGGTCGCTGTAGTGGGAGCCGAGCTGGTCGTAGTAGTAGTACTCCACGCCGGCCGCGGGCAGGAACGAGTCGCACGGCTCGTAGTACTCGTGCGTGCAGCCCGGGCCGCCGTGCAGGAGCAGCACCTTGGTCGTCGGGTTGTTGCCGACCCGCTTGGTCCAGACCCGGAACTGCCCGGACGGGGTGCTGACCGGGATCATCCGGACCCCGCCGGAGAGCCGGTCGGGGCGGCCGGTGGTGTCGAGGTAGCCGCCCATCAGTACTGCGCCTCGCCCCGGAGCGGGCCGGGCCGGCCGTCGGGGTCGTGGACGACCTCCAGCGGGACCTTGGCCAGCACCCGCTTGGCCTTCGAGAGCTTCGGCAGCGGGATCGGGCGCAGCCGCCCGGGTGGCCGCTCCCCGAGGTTGCCGCCCTGGTGCCACGCCTCGAGCCGGGCCGCGCTGGCGGCGTACGCCTCGTACAGGCTGGCCGGCTCGACGCAGTCCGACATCACCTCGCGCAGGTCGCCTTCGGCCACGTCGTCGAGCCGGTCGAGGTGCTCGGCAGCCAGGGTGAGCCTCAGGTCGAGTGCGTAGTCGTGGTCGAGCACCACCGCGCTGAGCTCGGAGTCGTGGGTCCACGAGCGGCGGTTGAAGTTGTCGGAGCCGGTGCTGGCCCAGATGTCGTCGATCACGCACACCTTGGCGTGCACGTAGACCGGGGTGCCGGCGTGGTTCTCGATGCCGTACGCCGCGACCCGGCCGGGCGCGATCCGCATCAGCGTCTCGAGGGCTCGCTCGCGGCCGAGGAACTGGGGCACCCGGTTGAGCCCGGCGATGTCGGGGATCAGCGGGATCACCACGACCAGCCGGAGCTCGGGATGCGCGCGCAGCGTGGGTTCGAAGACGTCGGCGACGTCGTGGCCCCAGAAGTACTGGTCCTCGACGTAGACGACCTTCTCGGCCCGCGCGACGGCCTTGGTGTAGCCCCGGGCCACGCTGCGCTCACCACCCCGAGCGAACGGGTAGTCGCGACCGTGCCGCAGGTTGGGGTAGGTGCGCAGGAGCTGGACCGGGTAGGGACCGGCCTCCGGCGGAGGCGGCCACTGCTCGGGCAGCGGGTCAGGCGTGGTGTCGAGCCTCCGGAGCTTGTCGGCGAGCCGGCGCCACGGAGCCTGGGAGAGCGGCGTGGGGTCCTCCCAACGCTCGCGGAAGACGGTCTCGACGTCGTACACGGCAGGACCGTGGATCGCCACCTGCACGTCGTGCCACGGCGGGTTGGGGCCGTACTCCTCGGTCAGGGTCTGCGGCTGCGGGTCGCCGCGGTGAGTGGCGTCGTCGCGGCGGTTGTGGGCGAGGTCCATGCCGCCGACGAAGGCCACGTCGCGCGTGGGGTCGTCGCGGTAGCGGATGACCACGAACTTCTGGTGGTGCGAGCCACCCGTGCGGACCCGCATGTCGAGCAGCACCTCCGCACCGCGCTTCTGCAGCTGCTCGCCGAGGTGCCGGTTCTCGCTGGCGAAGAAGCCGGTCTGGCTCATGTGGGAGCGCCAGACCAGGCCCCGCACATCGACGCCCCGCTCGTCGGCACGGCAGAGCACCTCGACGATCTCCGTGCCCGGGATGCCGATCAGCTGCTCGTCGGCGTCGCCCTGCCAGTCGGTGAAGAACAGCAGGTCACCCTCCTGCGCGGCCTCGATCGCGTCGTACAACGCGCGGAAGTAGACCGAGCCGTGGATCAGCGGGGTGACCAGGTTGCCCTCCGACCACGCCCGGTCGCCGGGGTGGTGCTCGTCGAGGCACGTTGTGGGGTTGGCCCGCTCGGCCTTGGTGAGCAGCCAGTCGGCCGGTTCGGTCATGCCCCGAGCATGCCCGGTCGCCGATCACCCGCAAAGGGGCGCCCCGGCAGGGTCAGGTTGCGGTCAGGCGGTCACGCGTGGGGCGTCGCCCGGTCGGCCACGGCGTACGAAGCGCCGGCCCGCTCCAGGTAGCGCTCTGCGGCCCGGGCTGCGGGGTGGGCCACGACGGCCGCCAGCACCGCGATCGCAGCGATCACCGCCCACCCGGGAGGTCCCCACTGGAGCGCGAGGAAGGTGAACAGCGCGGGGAAGATGATGGGCTCCGCCTGGTAGCCCAGGCTCCACACGCCCTGGTAGTCGCCGAGCCTGCGGTGGTCGGAGAGCTCGGACTGGAAGCCCCAGTCCGACGCCGACTGCCACAGCTCGGCGCCGGTGATCGTCACGTGGCCGAGCCAGATCAGCGCGATCGAGACCCAGCCGACGGTCTCGTGGGTGATGCTGATGACCAGGCACGAGAGCACGAACGACCAGCCGGAGAGCCGGACCGCGCGCAGCGCCCCGGGCACGGTCTCCGAGCCACGCGAGGCGCGCACCTGGAGGAGCACCGCCATCACGGTGTTGGTGCCGAACAGCCAGGCCAGCAGCGTGTGCGGCGCGTCGGTGCGCTCCACCAGCCACAGCGGCACCACGACGTTGAGCAGCACCTGGTTGGACGACAGCACGCCGTTGCAGGCCGACAGGACGACGAAGCCGACGTTGCGCCAGGCCGGCGGCGCGGGCTGGGCGTCCTCGTGGGTGGCCACCGGTACCTCTGGCCGCTCGATGGCCGGGAGCGACGAGACCATCGCCGCGTTCAGGAGGAGCAGGCAGCCGGTCAGGATCGGCACCGCCATGATCGCCTGGCGCGTGCCGATCGCGAGCGCGATGCCCCCCGCCAGCGCGCCGAGGGTGTAGCCGACGTTGCGGGCCGAGCGCATGTAGGCCAGGGCACGCACCCGCACGTCGCGGGGGAAGACCGCGATCCGGTACACGTTGCGACCGGTGTTGCCGGCGGAGCCGACGGCGGACAGCACGGCCAGCAGGACCACGAACGACGCCATCCCGCCCGCCAGCGGCCAGGCGAAGTAGAGCAGCGCCTCGACCAGGGCACCCGTCGCCCACAGTGGCTTGGCGCCGACGTGGTCGGACAGTCGGCCCAGCGGCAGCGACAGCAGGAGGGTGACCACCCCGGCGATC
>JAWWPM010000318.1:0-6212 GCA_033854915.1 Nocardioidaceae bacterium | reverse complement strand
AGCACCGAGTCGGGCAGCACCTCGCCGGTGGCGAGGTAGCGCTCGGCGCCGAGGTCGTAGCGTGTCGACTCGAACTTCACCGGCGAGGCGACCTCGAGGACCTTGAGGGCCTCGGCGGTCACCTCGGGGAAGTCGCGACCGACCTCACCGACGACCCGCGACCAGAGCCCGCCCGCGTGGACCAGCACGTTGGTCTTGTGCACCCAGGTGAGCTGCCGCCGCGGCCGGGCGGCGGCGCGGACGAAGGCGTCCCGCACGACCCGCTCCACGCCGTACGCCGTGTTCAGGCTGACCTCGGTGGCGACCTCGGCCGGCGTGCCGGCGCGGAGGCGTCCGCCGTTGCCGGTGTAGGGGCCCTCGGTGCCCTCGCGGACGACGACGAAGTCGACGTCACCGGGATCGGCGAGCGGAGTCGGGATGCCGGGATAGGTCCGCGACGGGCGGAGGTTGACGTAGTGGTCGAGCTCGAACCGCAGCCGGAGCAGCAGCCCGCGCTCGAGGATGCCCGCGGGGAGCCTGGGATCGCCCGGCTTGCCCCCGACCGCTCCCAACAGGATCGCGTCGTGTGCGCGGATCTCGTCGAGCACGGAGTCCGGTAGCACCTCGCCGGTGGCGAGGTAGCGCTCGGCTCCCAGGTCGTAGCGGGTCTGCTCGATCTTCACCGGCGAGGCCGCCTCGAGGACCTTCACGGCCTCGGCGGTCACCTCGGGACCGATGCCGTCGCCACCGATCACGGCCAGCCGCACGTCGTTCGTGGGCTCGGCCGAGGGCGTGGTGGCGAGGTCTGCGGTCATGTCCGGCAGGCTAGTTGTCGTCGGGCCGCTGGCCGCCGTTGTCCCGCAGGTCGAGCGAGACCTGGACGGCCTCCATCGACCTGCGGCCGCGCGGGTTCTCGGGCGGGTACGGCGCGTCGGTCGGCGCGCGGTGCTTGGCCGGACCCCAGTCGGGATACATGTCGTACATGGTGATGCTCCTGGTGTGTCACCGAGATGGATGGGTGACGAGCCGCCACGAGGCGGAGCCGGCGGACCTGGGCCGTGGATCGCACGGCATCGGAGTCCAGAGGACCGGAGAGCGGATCACGCTGGCTGTGGAGATCTGGAGCGGATCCGCCACGGAGCGGCTCGTCAGGAAGAAGGCCGGGAACGCCGAACTCCGCGACGAGGTGGCCTTCTGTCAGGCCTCGCCGCGGCGAACGATAAGTACGAACACGCTCCGCATGATGTGACCACGGTACGTCGTGCGGCCGGCCGGCGCATCCGGATTCCGCCAGTGGCTCACGATGCGAGACGAGTGTCCAGGGATGGAAGACTGCCCGGCATGAGCGCACCCCCCGAGCTGCCCGACGTCGTCACCCGCGCGTTCGACGTGTCGCGCCGGGCCGGCTACGTCTCGTTCTGCCGCAACGAGACCGGCCGGCTCCTGGCCGCGCTGGCCGCGACCCGTGGCGGCACGATGGCGGAGTTCGGCACCGGGTGCGGCGTCGGTACGGCGTGGCTGCGGTCGGGGATGCGCGACGACGGCACCCGGATCCTGACCGCCGAGCTGGACCCGCGGCTGGCCGAGGCCGCCGCGGAGATCTTCCAGGACGACGACCACGTCGAGGTGCTCGCCGCCGACTGGTCGACGATGCTCGACCGCGGCCCGTTCTCGCTGCTGTTCCTCGACTCGGGCAAGCCCTCGGCCTCCCACCCCGACAAGATCGTGGAGCTGATGGAGGAGGGCGGCATCGTGGTACTCGACGACTTCACGCCCTGCCAGTCCTGGCCGCCGATCTTCGACGGACGGGTCGACACCCTGCGCGAGGAGTGGCTCAGCGACGACCGGTTCACCGCCGCTGAGGTGCTGGTCGCGCCCGACGCCTCGGCGCTGATCGCCACCCGGCGCTGATCACGACGAAGGACCCCGCGCCGAGCGCGGGGTCCTTCTCCTGTCGTCGGCCTCAGTGAGTCGGCATCTGCATCTCCTCGTCGGGGAGCTCGACCTCACCGATCATCTCCTCGATCATCTCGGTCGGCAGCGCGACGGCCATCGCCCAGTAGTAGATGACCAGGCTCCAGATCGCCACGGCGAGGATGTCCCAGCCGAAGTCGAGGGTGGGCGTGCGTCCGGTCGGGCCGAAGGAGCTGAGGTAGACCAGCAGGAGCATGCCTCCGAGGTAGGGGATCAACCAGGACGCTGCCTTCCAGTCCAGCGTCGGCTTGTGCTCGTTGAGGCGGAACACCCGGTTGGCGACCAGGATGGCGTAGCCGATCAGGATCGAGATGGCCAGCTTGTAGTCGGTCTCCCACGTCGAGAACAGGATGATCAGGTTGGCAATGATGAAGGCCAGCGGGGACAGGAAGCCGGCGGCCGGCAGTCGGTAGGGCCGGTCGGCCTCGGGCAGCCTTCTGCGGAACGCGCCCAGTGACAGCGGGGCCCCGCCGTACATCAGCACCGAGGCGCTGGTGATCAGGCCGACCAGCGACTGCCAGGACGGGAAGGGCAGGAAGCAGACGCAGCCGGTCACGAAGGCGGCGACCAGGCCGACCCACGGCACACCTCGGGCGCTGGTCCACTCGAACACCGACGGCACGTAGCCGTTGCGGGAGAGGCCGTAGGCCAGGCGCGAGCTGCCGGTCGCGTAGATCAGACCGGTGCCGGCCGGACTGACCACCGCGTCGATGTAGATGATCGTGGCCAGCCAGCCGATGCTCAGCAGGGTCGCGATCTCGGCGAAGGGACCGGTGAACGCGGTGTAGGCGCCGGTGGCCCACGTGTGGCCGATGGCGCTGTGCGGGAGGGCGAACAGGAAGCAGACCTGGAGCAGGATGTAGATGATCGTGCCGAGCACCACGGAGCCGATCACTGCCCGCGGGACGTCCTTCTTCGGGTTGGCCGACTCCCCCGCGAGCTGGTCGGCCTGCTCGAACCCGAGGTAGCTGAAGATGATCCCACCGGTCGCGATGGCGGTGAAGATGCCCTTGAGGCCCTCCGGGTTGAAGCCGTTGGCCATGTGCAGGTTGCTGGTGTCGAAGTTCTTGATGGAGAGCACCATGATCGTCAGCAGCGGGATGGCGATCTTCCACCACGTCATTGCACTGTTGGTCGCCGCCAGCAGCCGGACGCCGAGGAAGTTGATGGCGACCATCAGGGCCATCAGGATCACCGCGACGAAGATGCCGGTGCTGCTGAGGACGCTCGTGTCGGGGTTGATCCAGCCCTTTGCGAAGCCCCAGTGCCCGGCGTAGGTGAGCATCGCCGAGACCTCGATCGGGGCCACCGTCGCGGCGTTGAGCCAGGCGAACCAGCCAAATGAGGCGCCGGCGACCCCGCCGTACGCATAGTGCGGGAAGCGTGCCGTGCCACCCGAGACGGGGTACATGCCGCCGAGCTCGGCGTGGACCAGCGCGAGCACGATGATCGCGACGCCACCCAGCAGCCAGGAGATCAGGACCGCGGGACCGGCGACCATGAGCGCCTCCTGCGGGGCGAACAGCCAGCCGGAGCCGATGATCGAACCCATCGACGCCCACGTCAGGCCGATCAGGCCGATCTCGCGTTTCAGCGCATGGTCACGCTTCCTGCCCGGTTGTGCTGGAGCGGTGTCCACGGACATAGACGCACCCTTCTCACCGAGGCCCTCCCAATACCGGCGTCCGCCAGTGCCCCGCGAAAAGACGTACCCACAATCAGCCCGCTGATTCCTCCCGAGCCGGGAACGTCACCAGCATCGACGGCAGCAGCGCCTGGCTGAGCGGGCCGATCGCGAGCGCGTAGACGATCGTGCCGAGACCCGCCACTCCGCCGAGGAGCAGGCCGAGCACCACCACGGTGAGCTCCATCGCGGTGCGGACCAGGCGCAGAGACCGGCCGGTTCGCCGGGCCAGGCCGGTCATCAGGCCGTCGCGGGGGCCGCGTCCGAGCTGGGCGCCGATGTAGGCCGCGGTCGCCAGGCCTTGCAGGCCGACGCCGGCCAGCAGGAGCACGGCGCGCAGGCCCAGCTGGTGCGCGTCAGGGAACACCGCGAGGAAGACGTCGGTCGACAGCCCGATCACGATAGCGTTGGAGATCGTGCCGATCCCGGGCATCTCCCGCAGGGGGATCCAGCCGAGCATCACCACGAAGCTGACGATGACCAGCGCCTGGCCGATGTCGATCGGGAACCACTTGGTCAGACCCGAGTGCAGCACGTCCCACGGCGCGAGTCCGAGGTCGGAGCGGACCATCAGCGCGATCGAGAAGCCGTAGAGCAACAGGCCGGCATACAGCTGGACCAGGCGTCGCCCGAGCCGGCCCGCGCGCAGCTGGGCGATCGGGCCGAGGTCGGTCAGGGCCCGGACGGGCTGGGCGATGGTGGTCACCCATCCATGATCATCGGGATTGGCCTTCCCTTAAATAGCCAATTGTGAAAGAGTGGACTGCATGCAAGGGTCCATTGCTCCCGCCCGGCTGGCCACGCTCGTCGGCACCTTCGACCGAGCGCCGGCCTACGCCGGACTGACCGACGCCCTCACCGGGCTGATCTGCGACGGCCGGCTGGCCGTCGACCTGCGGCTGCCCAGCGAGCGCGACCTCAGCGTCGCCCTCGGCCTGTCGCGCACGACCGTGACCCGGGCGTACGCCGGGCTGGTCGAGAGCGGCTTCGCCCAGGCACAGCAGGGGTCTGGCACCTACACGCGGCTGCCCGGTGGTCGCCGCCGGGGCCTGGACCGCACGCTCACCCCGTCGACCTCGGGCGACGACGTCATCGACCTCAATGCGGCGGCGCCGGCCGCGCTGCCGGGCATCGCGTCGTCGTACGCCGAGGCCCTCCAGGACCTGCCGCGCTATCTCGGTGGCCACGGCTACTTCCCGACCGGCATCCCGGTGCTCCAGGAGGCGGTCGCCGCGTCGTACGACGCTCGCGGGCTGCCCACGGACCCGGCCCAGATCATGGTCGTCCCCGGGGCCCTGTCGGCGCTCACCATCGTGGCCCAGGCGCTGGTGCGCGGGCGCGACCGGGTGCTGGTCGAGTCACCGGGGTATCCCAACGCGTTCGCCGCGCTGCGGCGTGCCGGGGCGCGCCTCGTCGGAGCGCCGATGGACGTCGACGGCTGGGATCTCGACACGATCGGCCGCGCGCTGCGCACGACGAGACCACCGCTGGCCTACCTGATCCCCGACTTCCAGAACCCCACCGGCAACCTGATGTCCAACGCGCAGCGCGAGGAGCTCGCCGCGCTCCTGCGGCTCAGCGGCACCGTCGCCGTCGTCGACGAGTCGCACCAGGCGCTGGCGCTCGACGGACGGCCGATGCCCCGGCCGTTCGCTGCGTTCGCGCCCCAGACGGTGACCCTCGGCAGCGCCAGCAAGAGCTTCTGGGGCGGGCTACGGGTGGGCTGGGTGCGCTGCCCCGACGGGGTGCTCGACCGGCTGATGGACGCACGGGTCGCACTCGACCTGGGCAGCCCGGTGCTCGAGCAGCTGGTCGCCGCGCGGCTGCTCGACCGTCGCGAGGAGCTGTGGGTCGACCGCCGGGCCCGGCTCCGCGAGCAGCGGGACGCCCTGACCACCCATCTGCGCGAGACGCTGCCCGCGTGGAGGTTCCGGCTGCCCCGGGGCGGCCTGACGGTCTGGTGCGAGCTCCCGGCCCACCGCTCCGGCGCCGGAGCGGTCGCCCTGGTCACCGAGGGTGAGCGACGCGGGGTAGTCGTCTCCCCCGGGCCGGTCTTCGCGGTGGACGGTGGTCTCGACTCCTTCGTCCGGATCCCCTACAGCCGGCCGCCCGACGAGCTCCGGCTTGCGGTCGACCGGCTCGCGCAGGCGTGGGCCGCCGTCGGTGAGCAGGGCCCGCGCCCCGCGCCGCGGCCGGGAACGCGTCGTACCCGCGTGATGGTGGCCTGACCCGGTCGCTCAGACCAGGTCGACGCCGCGCAGCGAGGTGGCGTCGATGGCCGCCTCGATCTCGGCGAGCGCCTCGGCCGGCATCGCGGAGTCGACCGACAGCGCCACCAGAGCGTGCCCGCCCTTGGCGTCGCGGGAGACCTGCATGCCGGCGATGTTGACCCCGGCGTCGCCCAGGATCCGGCCGACGGTCCCGACCATGCCGGGCCGGTCGGCATAGGTGAAGAACGCCAGGTGCTCGGTGGGCTCGAGGTCGACGATGAAGTCGTTGACCGCGACCAGGCGTTCGCGCTGGGCGATGCCGACCAGCGTGCCGCTGACCGAGACCTGCGAGCCGTCGGCCAGGG
>JAWWPM010000317.1:0-2717 GCA_033854915.1 Nocardioidaceae bacterium | reverse complement strand
CGGATCACTCCCTGGCGAGCACTGCTGGCGGCCGCGCTCGACCAGCACCAGCCCAAGGTCACCGGCGGCTCGGTCACCGCCGAGCGGATCAGTCCCAGTGCGGAGCTGCTCGTGGCCTGGCTATCCGACCGGCTCAAGGTGACCATCGAGCGGAAGAGCTCCCAGGGCCCGGGCATCACCGAGGTCGTGCTCGAGACCAAGGACGGACCGATCCGGATCTCGCGTCCCGACGGGCGGCTGGCGACGTTCTCCTCCCCCGGGCGACCCGATCGTCCGGTCGCCCTCAAGCGCCGGCAGCTGCCCGAGCTCCTGGCCGAGGAGCTGCGCCGTCTCGACGAGGACGACGTGTACGCCGCCACGGCCCGCAAGCTGTCCCGGATGCACGTCTCATGACCGCTCATCCGTCGCCGCGGGTCGAGGTCCACGAGTCTGCGGACGATCTGGCCGCTTCGGTGGCCGGCGCCTTCGTGCGGCTCGTCGCGGACTGCCAGGCCTCCGGGGAGATCCCGCACGTGGCTCTCACGGGCGGCACCATCGCCGAGGCCATCCATCGCGAGATCGCCCGGCTGGCTCCCGAGAGCGACGTGGACTGGTCGCGCATCGACTTCTTCTGGGGTGACGAGCGGTTCGTGGCACCCGAGTCCGCCGACCGCAACGCCGGCCAGGCCAGGGCCGCGTTCCTCGACGTGGTCGGCGTCGATCCGGCGCGGATCCACGAGATGCCGTCCACGGCCGACGCGGCGAGCGTCGAGGCCGCAGCGACGTCGTACTCCGAGGCCGTGCGGTCTGTCGGGGCCGGCCGCTTCCACCTGACCATGCTCGGAGTCGGGCCGGACGGGCACGTCGCGTCGCTGTTCCCGGGCTTCCCCCAGCTCGACGTGGAGGACGAGATCGCGGTCGCCGTCACCGACTCCCCCAAGCCCCCGCCGGAGCGCGTGAGCCTGACCTTCGCGGCACTCAACCGGTCCGAGGAGGTGTGGTTCGTCGCGAGCGGCGACGGCAAGGCCGAGGCGGTCGGGCGAGCTCTCGCGGCCACCGCGCCCGACATCCACGAGATCCCGGCAGTCGGCGTCCGTGGCGAGGCCGCGACCATCTGGTTCCTCGACCGGGAGTCGGCCAGCCAGGTGTCCTGACGCCGCCGGCGGTGTCTCAGCCACGGTTCGGGCCCAACCAACGGTGGCTTGCCCACCGGCGCCCCGGACGAGTTCACGCCAGCGGTGCCTCGGCCACCGTTCGGGCTCAGGAAACCGGTGGCTCACCCACCGCCGGCCCGGTGGGATCACGCGACGGGCTCAGACTGGAGGCAGCGCGAAGGGCGACAGGTCGATCTCGCTCTCACCGTGCAGGGCGAGCTGGGCGAGGCCCTCGCCGATCGCGGCGGAGTGTTTGAACCCGTGTCCGGAGCACGGGGAGGCGACGATCACGTTCGGCATCGACGGGAGCCGGTCGATCAGGAACCGGCTGTCCTCGGTCACGGTGTAGAGGCACACGGCTGTCCGGAGGCAGCGTCCCGACAGCGCGGGCAGGCGGTGCCGGACGCACCGCTCGTACATCTCTTCGATCTCGTCGGCGGTGACGGATCGGTCGACGTCGTCGGCCGTGGTCTGGACGTCGTACTGCTCGCGGGCCACCTTCGCGCCACCCGTCGGGCCGTCGATCATCGGGAAGCCGTAGATCAGCTCGCTGGCGTCGCCGCCGGGCCACCAGATGTAGACCGGCGAGTCGCGCAGCACGGGGTACGACGTGGGGTCGCGCAGGTCGAACCAGAACAGCACCTGACGATGGATCTTCACCGCCGATGCCAGCTCGGGGACCAGCTCGCAGACCCACGGCCCGGCACAGACCACGAGCGTCGAGGCCTCGACCGTCCTGCTGGTCGTCCGGACCGTCACGTGGGTGCCGTGGTCGTCGTAACCGAGGACCTGCTCACCCAGGGCGATGTCGGCGCCGAGCTCCCCAGCCAACCGGAGCTGGGCCGCCACCGCGCGTTCGGGCCGGACGAACCCCGCGCCGGGCTCGAGACATCCCTGCTCGCCACCGGCGAGCGCGAACTGGGGGAACCGGGCCGCCAGCCCGGCCGCGTCCAGCACCTCGTGCGGCACGTCGTAGGCCTCGGCGGCACGCACCGTGTGCTCGAGGAAGCTCTCGCTGCCGTGCATTGCAAGGACCCGCCCCGGCGGGGTCATCACGAGCCCACCGCACCGGGTCAGGAGGTCGACGCCGGTCCGCTGCTCCAGGTCTCGCCAGATCTCGTGCGAGCGCCGCACCAGGGGCACGTACTCCAGCCCCTCGCCGACCGCGACCCGGGTGATCCTGGTGTCACCGTGCGACGAGCCGAAGGCGTGCGGCGGCTCGTGGCGATCCAGGCCGAGCACGGAGGCTCCGGCCAGCGCCAGCTGGTAGGTCGCGGCGCTGCCCATCGCTCCGAGCCCGGCCACCACCACGTCGTACCGCATCGACGCAGCCTAGGCGGGCGGCAGATGACGCGGATCAGAAGATGATGTCGCCGGACTTGCGGCGGCTGCGGAGCAGCTGGATCGCCTCGTCGAGGATCTGGGTCGCCTCTGCGTCGGAGCGGCGCTCCTTCACGTAGGCGAGGTGTGTCTTGTAGGGCTCGATCTTGGGCGCCGGAGGTGGGTTCTCCGAGTCCAGGCTCGCGGGCAGCCCGCACTTGGGGCAGTCCCACGACTCGGGCACCACGGCCTCGACGGCGAACG
>JAWWPM010000316.1:0-3916 GCA_033854915.1 Nocardioidaceae bacterium | reverse complement strand
TCGGCCGCGGCGGGTTCCTGGCGATCAACGTGTCCAACGTGGGTCGGGCCGTGCCGACGTTCGCACTTCTCGCCATCCTGGTCACGACCGACCATCCGGGCGTGTCCACCTTCGGCGCCTACGGCCGCGCCGGCATCGCCACCCTGATCGCGCTGAGCCTGTTCGCGCTGCCGCCGATCATCACCAACGGCTACGTCGCGGTCGACGAGGTGCCGGCCGAGGTCAAGGAGTCCGCCCGCGGTATGGGCATGACCGGGTCGCAGCAGTTCTTCCGCGTCGAGCTGCCCCTCGCTCTCCCGCTGGTCGTCTCCGGCATCCGGCTGGCGCTGGTGCAGGTCTGGGCGACCGCCACGATCGCCGCCCTGGTGGCCGGCCCGGGGCTCGGCAGCCTGATCACCGAGGGCTTCTACCGCACCGACTACCCCAAGGGCATCGCCGCCGCGATCGTGGTCGCCGTCGTGGCCTTCCTGCTCGAGCTGCTCGGTGCGGCCGCCGAACGCGCCGTCGATCCGGTACGCCGCGCCTCCCGCGAGACCATCACCTGGAAAGGTGGTCGCACCCCCGCCGGCGTTGGGGGATGATGGCCGTCCTGCCCTGGCAGCAACTGGGCACCGGACACGCGCGCCCCACGGGCGCGGGACACAGAAGGTGAGATCCAATGCATTCACGTCGATTCCTGGCCGGGGCAGCAACCGCCGTCAGCGCCGCCCTGCTCGTGGCCGGCTGCGGCAGCGGCACGAGCAGCACCCCATCAGCGGGCACCACCCCGCCGGCGTCCTCCGACAAGGGCACCGTCACCATCTCGGGGCAGAACTTCACCGAGGCCGAGATCGTCGCCGACATGTACGCCGGCGTGCTGGCCAAGGCCGGCTACACGCCCAAGGTGAAGCTGGTCGGCACCCGCGACATCTACATGAAGGTGTTCCCCAAGAGCGTCGACGTGGTGCCGGAGTACGTCGGCGGCATCCTGGAGTTCCTCAACGGCAGCTACAACGGGGCCAACGCCTCACCGGTCACGCTCTCGGACGCCGCAAAGTCGATCAGCGACTCGCAGTCGCTGCTGAAGAAGGCCGGGATCACCCTGCTCGACCCGTCGCCGGCGACCGACAGCAACGCGTTCTTCGTCTCCCAGGACTACGCCGACCAGAACAGCGTCTCGACCCTGTCGGACCTCAAGGGCAAGTCGGTGGTGCTCGCGGCGGCCCCCGACTGCAAGGGACGTCTCGACTGCGAGGGCGGCCTGTCCGACAAGTACGGCATCGACATCACCAAGATCCTGCCGCTCGGCTACGCCAGCCAGCAGACCTACGACTCCGTGCTCCACGGCGAGTCGCAGCTCGGCGAGACCAGCACCACCGACGGCACGCTCGACAGCCAGGGCCTGGTGCTGCTCGCCGACGACCAGAAGATCCAGCCCGCCGAAAACCTCGTGCCGGCCATCTCCTCGAGCTTCCTGGCCGCCCACCCCGACGTCGAGGGTCCCCTCAACGACCTGATGGCCGCGCTCACCACCGAGAAGCTCACCGAGCTCAACGCCAAGGTCGCCGTCGACCGGGCAAAGCCCCAGGACGTCGCCGACCAGTTCCTCTCCGACGCCGGCCTGAGCTGACGCAGCGACCAGCAGCCGCGGGCGGCCCGGTCACCCGGACCGCCCGCGGCTAGCATGCGCCCCATGCCGCCCCGACATCGCCTCCGAGCGGCCGGACGGTCCGCACTGGGCGTGCTTCCGGGCTCGGCGCGCTTGCGCCTGCTGAGGGCCATCGGGTCCCAGCTGGGCCTCGCGGGGGCCGACATCGGGCTGGTCACGGTCGTGGTCGTGGCCGAGCCGGGAGACCGGGTCGAGGAGTGCCTGGCGTCCGTCCGGGCCCAGACCCATGCCCTGCTGGAGGTGCTCGTGTGCCCGGTCGATATCGCGGGAGTCGAGCTGCCGGCCGACCCGCGGTTCCGGACCCGCCGCCCGATGTCGACGTCGTACGACGCGGCGAACGCAGGCATCGAGGCAGCCGCCGGTGACGTGGTGATGCTGCTGCGCGGCTGCGACACGCTGCTGCCGCGCGCGGCCGAGACCTTGGCGGGCTCCCTCGCCGCCAGCGGGTCCGACCTCGCGTCCGGCATCCTCACCCAGGCCGGCGAGCCCGAGACCTGGCTGCGGCGCGCGCAGGCCGACGGTCACGCCGCGCCCGGGCCGGGCCTGGCCGTGGGGCCCGATCAGGCGGCCGACCTCGGTCTGGCCAACAAGGCGTTCCGCCGTGACTTCGCCCGGCTTCTGCGGCTGGGGCCGACCGACAGCTGGTTGTGCTCGCCGACCCTGGCGCACCTGCTGCCCGGCGCGACGATCGACGTGGTGGAGCGTCCGGTCGCACGGTGGTCCCACGGACGCGGGCACCGGCCGTTCGGGGCACGGCCGAGCCCGCTTCCCGAGCTGGAGGAGTGGCTCCTCCTGCGTGACCTGGTCGCGGGGGCAGCCGCGGGCTCCGCCCTGAACGACGGGTGCCGCCGGCACTGGTACGACGTCCTGCTGCCCCGCTTCCTCGTCGATGCCGAGCGGGCCGACGAGCCGACCTGGATCCGGTTGGTCGAGCTGGTCCATGCCCCACCCGAGCTCGAGCTGCGGGCCTCCTCCCGATCACTGCTCTGGCTGGCGAGCCAGGGGCGGCGCCACGAGGTGGAGGCGCTGGCGGCCGAGCTCGACGAGCTCGGTGACGACCTGCCGACCGAGCTGACCGACCGCGGGTTGGTGGCCCGATGGCGGTCGGTGTCGGTGCCCGACGAGGTCTGTGTCCTGTCGCCCGCCGAGACCCGGCTGCGGACCCGGGTGGTCCGGCTCGTCCCCGGGCCGCCGCGCCTGCTCGAGCTCAACGCCTGGATCGAAGGCCTCGACCTGACCCGCCATGGTCTCGAGGCGACGGCCGAGGCCGGCGGCACGGTGCTCACCGTCGTCGTGGGCGCCGATCCCACCGCGAACCGTTGGGCAGACGCCCGTTTCCAGTCCGCCGCCGACGGGGCCCTGCGGGTCGAGCTGCCCGCTGGGGTGAAGCGCTTCCGGCTCCGGCTGCGGGCCGGTGTCGTCGAGCGGGCCACGGACGTCGAGGTGCCGGGCGTCCCCCCGGCCGGCGGGTCCTCGCCCGCGGTCCAGGCCGTGTGGCTCGACGGTGACCAGCTCGTCGTACAGCTGGACGAGCCGAGCGACCGGCTCCGCCTGCGCGGGCCTGGCGTCGACGTGCCGGGCGAGGCCCGGCGCGACGGCACGGTGGTCTTCGACACCCGTCGCGATCTCTACGGCCGGCCGACCTGGCTGCCCACTGCCCGCTACCGGCTCGAGCGCCGCGGGGGGCTGTCGGCCACGACCCAGTGGCGTGATCGGCTCCCGGTCGAGACGGTCGGCGACCACCACCGGCTCCGCGTCCTGCCCGACGGGACGGGTCCCGGCGAGCTGCACCTCGGCCCGCCCCGGGCCGACGACGAGCTGGGCGCCTGGGGGCAGGAGCAGCTGCGGGCGTCGTACGCCGTCGACCCGCGGCCCACGGAGCCGCGGCTCTGGTACTTCGAGAGCTTCGCCGGCCGCTCGGCCACCGACACTCCGCTCGCCGTCTTCGAGGAGCTGCGCCGCCGGCAGCCGGAGACGCAGCCGGCCTGGGGGATCCTCGACAACGGTCACTGGGCACCGCCGGGGTCCACGCCGGTCGTGATCGGCAGCCGGGCGTGGTACGACGTGCTGGGTACGGCCCGCGTCCTGGTCACCAACACCGAGCTGGAGGCGTGGTACCGCCGTCGCCCCGACCAGCTCGTCGTGCAGTGCTTCCACGGCTACCCGTCCAAGGCCATGGGCGAGTCACAGTGGCGGGCGCGGGAGCTCCCTCCTCGCCGGGTCGCGGTGATGCGGCGCCGCAGCGTCGACACGTGGGACCTGATCTCG
>JAWWPM010000315.1:0-9123 GCA_033854915.1 Nocardioidaceae bacterium | reverse complement strand
GGACCTCCACTGGGCCGACCAGTCGACCCGTGACCTGATCAGCTTCCTGTTCAGCAGGGGCTTCGAGGCACCGGTGGCCCTGGTCACCTCCTACCGCTCCGACGACCTCCACCGCCGCCACCCGCTCCGCCGCCAGGTCGCCGAGTGGGCGCGCATGGGCGGCGTCGAGCGTCTCCAGCTCGAGCCCCTGGCCCCCACCGACGTACGCCGCCTGGTCCAGGCGCTGCATCCAGACCCGCTCTCCGAGGAACGGATCAGCGACATCGTGACCCGGGCCGAGGGCAACGCGTTCTTCGTCGAAGAGCTCGTCGGTGCCACCTCGGCCCGCACCGGCCGCATCCCCGACGACCTCGCCGACGTGCTGCTGGTCCGGCTCGAGGGTCTCGACGACGCGGCCGTCACCGTCGTCCGCGCCGCCGCGGTGGCCGGGCGCCGCGTCTCCCATGCCGCCCTGAGCGCCGTGGTCGACCTGTCGCCGGCCGACCTCGACCGGGCCGTCCGCGACGCTGTCGAGGGTCATGTGCTGGTGCCCAGCCGCGACGACTACTACGAGTTCCGTCACGCCCTGCTGGCCGAGGCCGTCTACGACGACCTGCTTCCCGGGGAGCGCACGTCGCTCCACGCGGCGTACTCCCGTGCCCTGCTCGAGGGCCGTGCCGTCGGTACGGCGGCCGAGCTGGCCCGTCATGCCCGCCTCGCCCGCGACTACGCCACCGCGCTCACGGCCAGCCTGCGTGCCGGCGACGACGCCCGCGGCGTCGGTGGCGCCGAGGAGGCCGCCTTCCACTACCTCCAGGCCCTGGAGCTGTGGCACGACACCCGCCTGCCCGACGACGCCGGGCTCGACTACCCGCGGCTGGTCGGCCTGGTCTCCGATGCCCTGATCGCAGCGGGCCATCCCGCCCGCGCGATCGGCGTCGTGCGTGAGCAGCTCGACCACCTTCCCGACGACACCGACGACTCGGTGCGTGGCCAGCTGATGGGCGTCCTCGCGGGCGCGCTCGGCATGACCGAGACCTCCGAGGACCCCACGAAGCTGACCAGCGAGGCTGTCGCACTGGTCCCCGACGAGCCGACCAGCGCCCGCGCCAAGGTGCTGGCCGTCCACGCGCGCACGCTGGCCCGCGTCGGCCAGTACGACGAGGGCCGGCCGGTCGCGATGGCCGCCCTCGCTCTGGCCGAACGCCTCGACATGCCCCGCCTGGCGAGTGACATCCGCACGACCCTGGTCGGGCTCGAGCGCAGCGTCTCACCGCAGTCGATCATCGAGGCCCTGCGAGCCGCGAGCGAGGAGGCGGCGGCCGCCGGCGCCGCCAATGCCGAGCTCCGCGCCCTCTTGCTGCTCGGACACAACCATCTCGAGCTCGGCGACTTCCGTGCGGCCGACGAGGCGTTCGAACGCACCCGCGTCCGCGCTCGCGCGGCAGGCACCCCCTGGGTGCCCTACGCCGCGGAGGCCCGCTGGACCCTCGCGGTCTCCCTCAAGCTCCAGGGTCGTTGGGACGACGCCCTCCAGGTGCTCGACATCAGCCGCGAGTCGCCGCCGCCGATCTACCGCGCACTTCTCACCGCGACTCGGGCCGAGATCCTCGCGGCGCGCGGTGAGCCGGGTGCCGGCGAGCTGGCTCGGGCGCTCCACGAGTTCTGGCCGCTCGAGGGCCTGATCGCGAGCGCCGGCGGCTCGGCGGAGCTCGCCCTTCACGAGCAGCGGGGAGACCAGGCCGCGGCCCACGCGACCTATCGCACCATCGTGGACACCCTGACCAGCATCTGGCACCCGCTGTTCCAGTCGCGGGTGCGGCTGGCCGCGATGACCCTGGCGGCCTTCGCGACGGGTGCCGCCCACCGCAGCGCGGCCGAGCGCGCCGACGACGCCGAGGTCGTGGTGAGGCTGGCGGCCGACGCCCGTGCCGTGCTCGACCGGCGCGGCGACGCCCTGGTCTCGTGGGGGCCCGAGGCCCGGGCCTGGGAGGCCCGGGTCGACGCCGAGCTGCTGCGCTGGAGGTGGGCCGCCGACGTGGACCCTCCGGCCCACGACGAGCTGATCGGCGCCTGGCGCCGGGCCCTGGAGAGGGCCGAGGAGTTCGGTGACCCCTACGAGCTGGCCACGGTCCGGGCCAGGCTGTCCACCCTCCTCGCCGCCACCGGCGACGCCGAGGGAGCCCGCGTGCTGGCCGATGCGGCCACCGAGGTGGCTCGGAGGCTGGGCGCGCTGCCACTGCTCGAGTTGCTCGGTGCCTCGGGCCGGGTCCCCGCCCAGCAGCCCCCGGCCGGTTCGGCGGCACGACCCACCCTGACCCCGCGCGAGACCGAGATCCTGGCCCTCGTCGCCGAGGGGCGCAGCAACGGCGAGATCGGGCGTCAGCTGTTCATCAGCACCAAGACGGTGTCGGTGCACGTCTCCAACATCCTGGGCAAGCTCGGTGCCTCCGGTCGCACCGAGGCCGCGGCGATCGCTCGCCGAGAGGGCCTGCTCGGCTGAGCGTCCTCGGCTCGGCCCCTTGACGTACTCGTAGTATGTCCGGGAGGAACGGAGCCGCCATGACCACCCTCGAGACCGACCCGTCGACCCTGACCGCGCGACGCTTCGCGCGGATGCGCCCCTTCGGCGGCGACACCGCCCAGCCCGTCGACACCACCGGGCTGCCGCCGGGTCCGCGCTGGCCGGTCTGGCTGCAGAGCGCCGGTCTGCTTCGCTTCCGGCACCGGTTCGTGCCGCACATGTGGCGCCGGTACGGCGACGTGTTCACCGTGCGCGTCGTGCCCGGCGGCCGGCCGCTGGTGCTGTTCACCCGCCCCGAGCACGCGAAGGAGATCTTCGCGGGCGATCCCGAGGTCTTCCACGCGGGCAAGGGCAACGCGATCCTGGGCCCGATCATGGGGGAGCACTCGCTGCTGCTCCAGGACTCCTCGGAGCACAAGCGGGCCCGCGCGCTGCTGATGCCGGCGTTCAACGGCCACGCGCTGCGTGGTTACCGCACCCTGGTCGAGGAGGTCGCCCGGGCCGAGGTGGCCAGGTGGCGGCCCGGTGCGGAGTTCCGCAGCCTCGACCGGATGAACGCCCTGACCCTCGAGGTGATCCTGCGGGTCGTCTTCGGCGTCACCGACGAGGACCACCTGGCCCGGCTCCGTCCGTGCGTCAACCGGACCGTGAACATCAGCCCGGCGGTGCTGCTGGGCTGGGGATACCCCGCCCTGCAGAAGTACGGCCCCTGGAAGAAGACCGTCGCGAACGCCTACGCGCTGGACCGGCTGATCTACGCCGAGATCCGCGAGCGCCGTGAGGCGCCAGACCTGGCCGAGCGCCCAGATGTCCTCTCCCGGTTGATCCTGACCGACGACGGTGGTGACCGGCTCACCGACGAGGAGCTGCGCGACCAGCTGGTCACCCTGCTCCTGGCCGGCCACGAGACCACGGCCACGGCGCTGGCCTGGGCGCTCTACGAGATCGGCAGCGACCCCGCCCAGCTCGCCCGGGCTCGGGGGGCGGCCCGCTCCGGCGACGACGACTGGCTCGAGGCGGTGCTGAAGGAGTCGATGCGCCTCCACCCGGTGATCCCGATGGTGGTCCGGACCCTGATGAAGCCGGTCACGATCGCCGGCTGGGACCTTCCCGCCGGGGCGACGGTCGGCCCGTCGATCCTGCTCACCCATGCCCGTGCGGACAACCATCCCGATCCCACCCGCTTCGACCCCGAACGGTTCGTCGGGCACAACCCGCCGGTCAACACCTGGATCCCCTTCGGGGGCGGGGTGCGGCGCTGCATCGGGGCCGGCTTCTCGCTGATGGAGGGGGTCGTGGTGCTCCGCGAGGTGCTCACGTCGTACGACGTGACCGCGGCGGGGACCGACCGCCCCAAGGTCCGCAACATCACGAGTGTGCCGCGCCGCGGAGCCCGCATCCGTCTGGGCTGATCACGATTTGGTTGATCGCCGGACCGCCGACCCCCGGGGCCGCCACAATGTGGGGCTATGGGCTGGGGGGCACGGGTTTCAGCGTTGCGGATGGACGTCCGCCCCTTTCGCGAGCACCGGGACTTCCGGCTGCTGCTGATCGCCGGGACGGTCTTCTACTTCGGCGGGATGATGACCTACGTCGCCATCCCCTACCAGATCTACCAGCTCACCCACTCCAACTTCGCGGTCGGCGCGATCGGCCTGGTCGAGCTGGTCCCGCTGATCTTCTTCGGTCTCTACGGGGGCGCCCTGGCCGACCACGTCGACCGCCGCCTGCTGCTCATCTGGACCGGCATCGCCCAGGCCGCGTTCACCGCCTGGCTGGCCATCAACGCGTTCGCCGACCATCCGCGGCTCTGGGAGATCTTCTTGGTCTCGGGGCTGCTCGCCTCGTCGTCGGCGCTGCAGCGCCCGTCCCGGGAGGCCCTGCTGCCGCGCACCGTCCGGCACGACGAGATCACCGCGGCCAACGCCCTCAGCAGCTTCGGCATGCAGTTCGGCGTGCTCGCCGGCCCGGCCCTCGGGGGCGTCCTGGTGGCGTCGTTCGGCCCGGCCTGGTGCTTCCTGGTCGACATCGTCGGCCTCTTCGTCGCCTCCATGCTGTACGCCGCGATGCGTCGCTACCCGCACGTGGGCGAGACCGAGCCGCCGAGCCTGCGCGGCATCCAGCTGGGCCTGCGTTACGCGCTGAGCCGGCGTGACCTGCTCGGCACCTACGTCGTCGACATCGCCGCGATGCTCCTCGCGATGCCCATCGTGCTGTTCCCCGCCCTGGCCCAGAAGGTCTTCGACGACCCGCACCTGCTCGGTTTGCTCTACTCGGCCGAGACAGTGGGAGCGCTGATCGCGACCGCGCTCTCCGGCTGGACCTCCCGGGTCGTCCACCACGGGCGCGCCATCGTGCTGGCGGCGATGGCCTACGGCGCGTTCATCGCCCTGGCCGGGATGGCCCCGACAATCTGGGGCGCCCTGTTCTTCTTCATGTGTGCGGGCGCCGCCGACATGATCTCGGCGGTCTTCCGCGGCACCATCTGGAACCAGACCGTCCCGGACAACCTGCGCGGCCGCCTGGCCGGCATCTCGATGCTCAGCTACAGCATCGGCCCGCTGGCGGGCCAGGTCCGGGCCGGGGTGGTGGCCGACCGGTGGACCGTGCGCGGCTCGATCGTCAGCGGCGGTGCGGCCTGCGTCGGCGGGGTCGCGCTCACGGCGATGTGGCTGCACGACTTCTGGTCGTACGACGCGCGCACCGACGAGCATGCCGTGGCCCAGAGGGAGGCCCGGCAGCTCGCCGGTGAGCGGGTCGATCCGGCTCAGCAGCGCCCGTGAGGCGCCGCCGAGTCAGCGGTCACGTCAGGTTCAGCAGGGCGAACATGCCCATGAAGGCGTGCGGCACACCCGTGTCCTTGTCGGGGTAGAAGCACAGCGAGAGGTACCGGCCCTTGGGGGCGTGGTACTTCCACACGATCGTGTGCCCGGGACTGATCACCTCGGTCGAAAGGTGGCCACCGCCGCGCTTGGCGAACGGCGGCGGACCCGCGGGGTTGGCCAGCCAGGCCTGCACGTCCGCGTCGGTGGTCGACTTCTTGACCTGGCCCAGGTCGATGAAGTGCGGCTGGATCGCGTTGTTCGTGGTCTTCATCCAGCCCTTGTTGGGATCTGCGGCCGGTGCGTTGAAGCTCATCGAGCCCTTCATGCCCAGCTTGCCGTCGGTCGAGGGAAGGGACCGCGTCTGGTGGCTGCCCGCGGCCTGGAAGGTGGCGATGTCGCTGCGCTTGAGGTTGATCGCGTAGTAGGTGCCCTTCTTGTCGATGTCCGTGCCCCACTTGTTGGCGGGTGCGCCCGCGGCGGGGACCGGCATGCCGCCGTAGAAGACGACGTTCTTGTCGACGCGCCGGACGGTCGGGACGTCGCCGTTCATGAGCGGGCCGATGTCGGCAGCGAGGTCGGCGATCGTGTAGCCCGTCTTCAGCCGCAGCAGCTGGATCGAGCCGTGGGCCTTGCCGGTGACCTTGAACATGGTCTTGCCCGGCCGGATCTTGTCGGTCGACAGCTTCACGCCGCTCTTGTTGGCGGTGATCGTGACGACCGGCGCGGCGGCCGCGCGAGCCGACGTGTGCGTATGGGTGGTGGCCTGGGCGGCGCCGCCGGCGGCGGCCAGCCCGGTCACCGACGCCGTGAGCAGCAGCGCTGTGGTCGCCGCGGCACGGGAACGTGTGTGCATGCAGATCTCCTCCTGTAGGGAGCCCCCTTCGGAACCCTTGCCATTAGTTCTAGGCGTCGGCGGGGGCCGGGTCACGCACCGACCCGGAGAATCCCCCTGGAGGATGAGCGGACGAGCGCGGAATCATCCGCGAGGATGACCCGCCCGGGTGTCGGCTTGGTCGTTCGGCGACAATGGGGCCGACAATGACTGCGACGGGAATCGTCGCGACCGACGGCCGAGGAGGTGGGCAGGTGAGCGTGGACGAACAGCGCCCGGTGCTCGCCGGACTCGCGGCCCTCGTGGGGGTCGCGGTCGCGGTCGGCCTGGTCGCGGCCGTTGCGGTGATGGCCGGAGCGCACCTGCTGGGCCTCGGCGGTGGACGTGCCGAGGGCAACGCCGGGGGCGCCGGGGCCACGATGTATCTCCCCAAGCCGCACAAGACCCAGCCCGCGAGTGGCCCGTCGATCACGCTCGGCTCGTCGCCGACCCAGGGCAGCCAGACGGCCAACCCCCACCTCAACGTGAAGAAGCCCAAGAAGCGGATCTCGCTGCAGGCGGGCGAGCAGTCGGTGGCGCCGATGGGGCGGATCGACCTCAGCGGCACCTACCCGGGTGGCGAGGGCGCCGTGCTCAACGTGCAGAAGTTCAGCAACGGCTCGTGGCAGGACTTCTACTCGATCTCCGCGACGGTGACCAACGGGACGTTCGCGACCTACATCCAGACCGGAACGCCGGGTGTCAACCGCTTCCGGATGGTCGACTCCGACACCCAGGTGGCCTCCAACGAGGTCAAGGTCACCATCCGCTGAGCGAGGGCGCTCCGACCCGCGTCACTGCTTCGGGCCGGCCCGGGTTCAGTTGGTCGGGCACGGCTCCGAAGTGCGTGCGGTACGTCGGGCGGTGAGGCGGCGTCGTACCCAGGTGACGGTGCCCTGCTGTCCGCCCACCACCCCACCGAGCACGAGCAGCATGCCCAGGGCCTGCGGCCAGCCGAACGCCTCGCCGGCGACCAGCACCCCGAGTCCGGTGCCCACGACCGGGTTGATCAGGCCGATCAGCGAGACCGCGCCGGCCGGCATCGCCCGGAGCCCGGTGAACCAGCACCAGTACGCCAGGCCGGTGCCGGCGACCATCAGCCACAGGTAGCCCGACACCGCCTGCGCACCGAGGTGCGGTGGGGGCCCCTCGACCAGCCAGGCGACCGGCAGCAGGGCCAGGCCCCCGACGACCAGCTGCCAGGACACCAGGGTGAGCATGTCGACCGGCGGCGTCCAGCGCTTGATCAGCACGAACCCGAGGGCCGAGACCACCACCGAGCCGAAGGCGGCCACCAGGCCGAGGGGGTCGAGGTGTCCCGGTGATCGGAGCACCAGCAGGCTGACGCCGACCAGGCCGACGCCGGCCGCGGCGATCCGGGCCGGACCCGCGCGCTCGCCGATGACCACCGCGGCCAGCGCCATCACGGCCAGGGGTGAGGTCGCCTGCAGTGTCGAGGCGAGGCCGCCGGGCAGTCGGTAGGCGGCCAGGAACAGCAACGGGAAGAACAGCCCGATGTTGCACAGCCCCAGCAGTCCCGCGCGCCACCACCAGTCTCCCGAGGGGAGCCGGCGGGTGGCCGCGAGCAGCACCAGGCCGGTCGGCAGCGCGCGGAGCGTGGCCGAGAGCAGCGGCCGGTCCGGCGGGAGGAGCCGCTCGGTGACGAGGTACGTCGTACCCCACGCGGCCGGGGCGAAGGCGGTGAGGGCGAGGGCTCGCCAGGAGAAAGTTTCCATGGAAACTAATATACCTTCCTTGGAAGATATAGTGAAGGCATGGAACCCGATCATGTCGACACGATCCTGGCGCAGTGGGCGCGTGAGCGACCCGATCTGGATGCCTCACCGATCGGGCTGATCGGGCGCCTCCACCGGCTGGCGGACGTGCTGAACGTCGAGCTGCGCACGGTCTTCGCCGAAGAAGGGCTCGGGGAGGGCGACTTCGACGTGTTGGTCACGCTCCGTCGGCACGGGACGCCCTACGAGCTGACGCCGAGCGAGCTCGGTGCCTCGACCATGGTCACGTCGTCGGCGGTGACCAAGCGCATCGACCGGCTCGAGCGCGGAGGTCTGGTGACCCGCACGGTCAGCGCGTCCGACGCCCGCTCACGGCGGATCCGGCTGACCGACTCCGGTCTGGTGCTGGTGGACCGGCTGATGGGCCGCCACGTCGCCAACGAGCGGCGGCTCGTGTCCGGGCTGACCCAGCGTGAGCAGACCCAGCTGGCGGGTCTGCTGCGCCGCTGGGGCCAGCACCTCGACGGCTAGCGCCGGATCACTCGGGGATCATGTCGAACGTGTTGGGGTTGGGGCCGTTCCGGCCGTCCTCACCCCGGTCGAGCCCGGAGATCGTGGCCAGGTCGTCGTCGCCGAGCTCGAAGTCGAAGATCGCGAAGTTCTCCTCCATCCGCTCCTTGCGCATCGACTTCGGGAACACGACGTCGCCGCGCTGGAGGTGCCAGCGCAGGGTGACCTGGGCCGGGGTGCGGTCGAGGCGCGCGGCGATCTCACCGATCGTCGGGTCGTCGTTCACCTTGCCCTTGGCGATCGGCGCCCACGCCTCGGTGACGATCCCGAGCCGTGCGCCGGCGGCGCGGGCGGCCTCGTTGCCGAAGAACGGATGCACCTCGATCTGGTTCACCGCCGGTACGACACCGGTCGCCTCGACGATCCGGTCCAGATGGGCGGGCTCGAAGTTGGACACGCCGATGGACCGGGCGCGACCGTCCTGGTGGAGCTCGGCCAGGGTCTCCCAGGTGGAGACGTAGTCGCCGTCGTAGCGGGTGGGCAGCGGCCAGTGGATCAGGAACAGGTCGACCTGGTCGAGCCCCAGCCGGTCGAGCGACTCGGCGAACGTACGCCGGGCGTCATCGGGCCGGTGGAACCCGTTGTTGAGCTTGGTGGTGATCCACAGCTCCTCGCGCG